>JAZKEH010000174.1:0-3879 GCA_040387155.1 Pseudomonadota bacterium
TGTGGCGCAGGTGCTGGCGCTGCCGCAGCAGGCGGTGCCCCGCCCCCAATAACCGGTGGTGCATTCTTCACTTCGTTGGCACGCGCAATGATGTACTCACGCACGGCAACGCTGTCGGCTGCTGCGAGCTTGTCGGCAAAGCTGGCCATGCCGCGTTGCACGCGCGCACCATTCAGCACGACCTGATCGAAGCCTTCCTGCGAATACAACAACGGCGACAACGTAAGGTTCGGGAAACTGGAACGCTGCTGCACACCATTGTTGCCGTGACACATCGAACAGTTCTGCGCATACAACTCACCACCACGCGCAATCACCTCAGCGGCGGCGGTTGACGGCGGTGGATTCAGTTCCGGCGGTGTGTACGACACCTTGGCTGGCAATTGCGCAGTGCCACCAACCTTGAACACCAGCATGCGGCCATAGCTTGGCGCGTAGTAGTTGCCCGGCGAAGTGCCGCCTACACTGGCGGCGATGTATTGCTCGCCATCCAGCTCATAGGTGATCGGCGCAGCATACACCGCGCTTTGCGTGTCATAGGTCCACAGCGGGGTGCCGTCGCGATTGTCATAGGCTGCCAACTGGTTGCCGTTGCTGTTGCCCATGAACACCAGGTCGCCTGCGGTAGCGAGCACACCACTGGTGGCACGTGCACCGCGTGGTGCTTCCCACACGACTTTGCGCGCGACCGGATCCCAGGCCTGCAACCAGCCATCGTTGGCTGTCTTGTTGTGTGGCTTCAATGTCGAGCGATCGATGTCACGGCTGCCCACTGCCACCAACGGCGGAATGCCACTGGCTGGTAATTGCTGTGGCGACATCGCCGAATAGTTTTCCCAGGTCGGAATGTAGATCAGTCCGGTTTCAGGACTGAACGCATTCACATGCCAGGTATGACCACCGGGTGCACCGGGGCCAATGTTGAAAGGTTCTTTCTCGTAGCGAGCGCCGGGCACTTCAATCGGCCGACCGGTAGCGGGATCAATACCCTCCGCCCACGTGACACCAGTGAACGCATCGCCACTGATGAACTGGCCGGTGGCTGCGTCGAGCACATACATGAAACCGTTCTTCGACGGATGCAAAATGACGTGACGCTGCTGACCATTGAAATCCAGGTCTGCCGTCATCATCGGGCTCACGGCGTCGTAGTCCCACGAATCGCCGGGTGTCTCCTGATAGTGCCACACGTACTCACCGGTATCGGGTTTCACAGCAATTACGGAAGCCACGAACAAATTGTCGCCGTCATCCGGGTCGCGCATGATGCGGTTCCACGGTGTGCCGTTACCGGTGCCGAAGTACAACAGATCCGTTACGGGATCATAGATGGCGGCATCCCACACGGTGCCACCACCGCCCTGCTCCCAGAAGCGACGGTCAGTGCGCCACGTCGACGCCGCCACGCGTAGATGATCACCTTCGGCAGGACGCGACGGATCACCCGGCACTGTCCAGAAGCGCCAGATTTCTTCGCCGGTTTCCGCATCAAACGCTGCAATCCAGCCGCGCGCGCCGTACTCACCGCCCGAGCCACCCACAATCACCTTGCCCTTGGCAACGCGTGGCGCCATCGTGATCGAGTACTGTTTGGACATCGCGCCAAGGCCGAGACTCTCCGGCACGGTGTCGATATTCCACACCGGCTCTCCGGTTGCTGCGTCAATCGCAACCAGATGCGCATCCAGCATGCCCATGTAGATCTTGCCGTTGTAGGCGGCAAGACCACGGTTCACCAGTCCAAGATTGGGGTTGGGCACCATGATCGGCGTGTAGGTCCAGCGGCGCTCGCCGCTCTTCGCATCCAGCGCATGCACTACGTTGCGCGCGGTCGACACATAGAGAGTGCCATCCACATACAGTGGCGAACCGTGCTGGTTCTGGTTGGTGTCGTAGTCGGCAAACCAGGCAAGGCCGAGGTTCTGCACGTTCGTGGTATTGATCGTTTCAAGCGGGCTGAAGCGCTGCTCGTTATAGCTGCCGCCATACATCGACCATTGGCTGGTATCGGCAGTGCCCTTCAATAGTCGCGCCTCGTCCACTGCGGCGGCGGTCGGTGTTGCAGCAGTCTGTGCGACAGGCTGGGCAGTATCAGGAGTTGCGGAACTGGCAGTCTCATTGCCCTGACCACAGCCAGCAAGCGCAAGTGGAACCAGCAATGAAAGACCTAATAGACGGCTGTAGTGGAGCATGATGTTTCCCCTCTTGTGTGTTTTTTAGCCAAGGGGAGGATAGGGGGCCAAGGCAGAGGAGTCCAGCCTGAACTCCGCAACGAATGATTCATCGTCGGCCAGCGCTTTTGGTGCCCGCTCAGTACTCGCTGTCAGTATCGGATTCGGGCGATGGCAATGGAGCCACTTGCATCGCCTGTATCAAACCATCCTTGATGGTGAACAGATGCCCAACATGGGCATCGACAACCACAGCGCCGCTCATATCGCGCACGACCTGATGAACATCAACCAGAACCTGGGTTGCAGCTTCCGGATAGAACGCAACCGGCTCGACCGTTGGATTGATTTCGGCCCATTGCTCAGTCCAGTAGGCGCGAATTTCTTCGGGGCCTCGAACAACACCGCCTTTGAAAGCCTTTGGCCAGGTTACGTCACTCGTCATCAGCGCGAGCGCGGCATCAATGTCACGTTCGTTAAAGGCGGCGTAGGCGGCAAGCAGCAGCTCGATGTTTTGGGCAAATTGATTTGTCATGAAAGGGAACCAGCAATCAGGGAAAAGGCATAACGCCGATGAAAGCGGATTGATCGTAACCCGCTGTTTGACGACCACTCAGCCGGGCGTCGCGACAATGAGGCGGAGACCCGCATCAAACTCGGCAAGGCTCCGCAAATGGCCATGGCGATCATCCCACAGGCCGCTGGCCAAGTCGCGCGAGACAGCGGCTACCACACGATCGACAACGTTCGCCGGCATGCGTGAAAACCCGGATGTCGCCGCGCGTGCGTTCGCGTCGAGCACACGCTCCGGGTGCGCCCAGAACGCACCCAGCATCCAGTCAGGCGTATCGTTTGGAATCGGCAGCGTGGTGATTTGCACCTTGCCGCCCAGCCACTCCGCCAGTTGTTCCGGTGGCGGAAAAATCCGCAGGTCCATTGCAGCGACTTCCGGCAGATAGTCGGCCATCAGCCACATCGCGCCACTGACGGTGGCATCGTAGGTCAGGATTACAACCGCTTCTCTCGCCACGCGCCGCAGCTCTCGCACACCTTTCTCACAGCCTGCATCCCAATGATGAACGCTGAGCACTGCCATTGCCGCATCGACTGAACGATCACGGAGGGGAATGCTGTCGGCGGAAGCGCGGATTGCAGGGGCCAGTTCAAGCGGCCGCTGCGCTGCCATTACATCGCTGGGCTCAATTGCAATTACATGGCGATCAGCGGGTTCATAGGCACCGGTACCGGCGCCAACGTTGACCACGGTTCTGGCATTGCCCAACGCCGCATGAATCTGCGCGGCAAAACGCGGATCTTCGCGTCTGGTACGGGAGTAACCGTGTCCAATTGTGTCGTAGCGTGCCATGCATCCCCGTGTTTCTTGTTGTCCATTATTTGAGCTCTGGTGTGTCACGGCCAGGCTTCGTCTGCGCGGTCTGGGCTCCCGCAAACCTGTGCATTGTGACCAGCAAAAAGCCAACAGTGCCACCGATGTAAGTTGCAATGATCGGCAAATGCGTTGGCTGGTAGGCGCCGCGCTCACCGTAGCTCTCGGGCAACCAGGAGGGCTCAACAATCAACCAAGCCAGAATGCCACCGACCAGAAGCGCGATGCATGCCGCCACAAACTTGAAGTCTGGCGCGGCAATATAAGTCACAACAACTACGGTTGCTGCCGCGCTGAAACCAGCTCCTGGCAAACCCCAAT
>JAZKEH010000175.1:0-1984 GCA_040387155.1 Pseudomonadota bacterium
TTGTTGGCATCCAGCAATCCAAAGCGCTGCATCTGCACCAGCAAGGGTCGCACTGCTGTGTCCACTTTCGCTTCGGCAATGCTGCCGTTCTGCACTGCCGCGCGCAGCGGTGCATCAAACGACACGTCGACTGGATACTCGGGATGGGTAAAGCCAGGCATCTCCATGTTGAGACCGGCGTCGAGGGCGCCGAGTGAATGGCGTGCCCACCAGTCCGTCATGACAAAGCCGTCAAAGCCCCAGTCGTTGCGCAGCACTTCGTTCAGCAAATAATTGTTCTCGCAGCCGAAGGCGCCGTTCACCTGGTTGTAAGCGCACATGACACTGGCTACGCCAGCGCGTACGGCTTCTTCAAAAGCCGGCAGATAAAGTTCGCGCAAGGTGCGTTCGTCAACCTCGGCATTGATCGTCAGACGATCCTTCTCCTGGTTGTTGGCAGCGAAATGTTTGACGGTGGCCATCATGCCTTCGTTCTGGATTCCCGTAATCTCCGCCGCCACCAACGCACCCGCAAGTACAGGATCTTCGCCAAAGGTTTCAAAGTTACGTCCGGCTTGCGGTACTCGCACCAAGTTCACCATTGGCGACAGCAACACGTGCTGGTTGCGCGCGATGCCTTCCATGCCGATGGTTTCGCCATAGCGCTGCGCCAATGCGCGATCGAAACTGGCAGCGAGCATGACGGGAGCGGGCAGAGCGGTCGCAGTCGCAATCGTGCGGATGCCGGCCGGGCCATCGGCCAGACGTACCGGCGGAATGCCCAGCCGCGGCACGCCAGGCAGATAGCCAGCACTGCCAAGACCCACGGTCGGCTGGGGATCGAGTGTGCCGTGCAAGAGGCCGAGTTTTTCATCGAGCGTCATTTGCGTGAGCAGTGCATCGACGTCCACGGTAGCGGCAGGCGTGGCAACAGGCGGCGCTGCAATTTGGGCGGCAACGGGAATGGAAACTGCGCCCAGCAGGGCGAGCAGGCAGAGGGCTTTTGACATGAAAGAGGGCAACTTCAAATTCGGATGCGCCATTTTACCCAACCTGTCCGCTCAGGGGAGTGTGAATCCTTCCTTGTTACACACTCACGACAGGTTCTTTACATGCCTTTAGCAGGACTTGACGCGTCTGCAGGGCATCCGGTCACGCGGCCGGACCAACCGCGTGCACTAGTTGACGCTTACAGCAGTGTTCGAATTCATCAGCATCCGGCGCTTGATGTAGTGCGCCACCAGGGGATCATCCAGCGGTTCAAGGGCGCCGCCCAGATAGTGGCTGAGGAAGAGCTCTGTCAGGTAGATATCGGCATGTTTGGCGCGCGCAGAACCATAGCCGTGGCCGGCGTCCTCGTCGATGAGCAGGCTTAGCGTCTTGCCTTGATTGAACAGCTGCAGGCTGTACTGCTTGACGTGATTGATGTCGACGCGATCGTCATCAGCGCCGGCCATGATGAGCAGTGGCGCCTTGATGGCGGCAAGGTGGGCTTGCGGCGAGATGTCGTACAAGCGCTTTATGTCAGCGGGGTCATCGACATCGCTTGCCAGTATTCTCATCATCTCCTTCATGGAAGGGTCGCGCTCCAACTCACCGGGTTTGTTGAGCAGTTTCACCAAACTGATGCCGAGTGCGGCGGGTGGCACACTGGCAACGCCCACCTTGAACAAGTCCGGTGTAAATGCCAACCCATTCAGTACGGAAAAGCCACCGAAGGAGCCGCCGACAATACCCAGTCGCTCAGCATCGCCGATGCCTTGCGCAAGCAGGTAGTGCACGCCGTCGATGATGTCCTGCTGCACAACGCCCTTGCCGAATTCACGATTACCGGCAGTCATGTAATGCAGGCCATAGCCGGTGGAGGAGCGGAAGTTGGGTTCAAATACGCTGTAACCGCGATTGACGAGCAACTGCGTGATTCCCGAGTAGTTCGAGTTGATGCGGCCCCAGGGGCCGCCGTGAATCACCGCGACCAGTGGCGTGGCATTCAGTGGTACGCCGC
>JAZKEH010000176.1:0-2745 GCA_040387155.1 Pseudomonadota bacterium
GCCCACAATCAACTGCAGTATCTGCAACTGGCCAGTCGTCTTGGCCAGTCGCCACCCGTCACCGCAATGTCCGGCGTTTCCCAACTTGCCGGGCGTACTTGGCACTGGCAACTCACACCCCAGCAACAACCATTGGGCGACTCGCTGACGACGGGCAGCTCTTCGCTTGAACAGGCGCCTTCGCTGATCACCATTGCCGTAAGCGGCGACAGCGTTGAAGCCGCGCGTACCAGTCCGTTGATGACACTGACCGGAGTCGTGAATGCGCGCACGTCACGCTGACGGCTTTACGCTGGTGGAGCTGCTGCTCGCAGTGGCGCTGAGTGCCGTCATTGCTGCGCTTGCCTATGCCGGCATCAACAGCGGTATGCAGGCGGCGCTGTCGCTGGAAACGGAAGTGCACAACCTGACGGAACTGCAACGTGCACTCAGCATCATCGAAGAGGACTTGCTGCAGGTTCGACTGCGGCCAGTCATGCATGGTGTTGATTATCGTGAGCCGGCCCTGGTCAGTAACAACAGTGCCGACAGCTTGCTGGAATTTACCCGCGGCGGTTTCGCCAATCCGCTGCAACTGCCACGCAGCGATTTGCTGCGCGTGCGTTATGTGCTGCGTGGGGGTTCGCTGTGGCGTGAGCATTGGTCGCAACTGGATCGCGTTGATGCGTTGCAGACACCGCAACGGGTCATGCTGCTGAGTGATGTCACCGGCATCGAGCTGGAGTTTCTCGCAGAGCAGCCGGGCGTAATCCCCGATCTATTGTCGCTGCAGGAAGCCGGCGGCGCGTGGCAACGCTACTGGGACAGCGAAGACCCGCGCACAGCACTGACAGCGCCGCTGCCGTTGGCAATCCGCCTCACACTCACAACAACGCAATACGCACAGGTGCAACGTGTTGTCGAACTGCCGTAAGTGCAGAGCCTCGCAACGTGGCGCCACTCTGGTGATGGCGCTCTTGGTCGTGTTGGTCGTCGTGGCACTGGCTACACGCGTCAGTCGCGACTACTTCGTGTTGCAACGCACGCTGGAGAACCAGAGTGAGTTGACGCAGGCGCGCGCGTATCTGCGCGGCGCAGAGTCAGTGGCAGAGCAGGCGCTCATGCTGGACCTGCAGGGCGGCAGCGTGGCTGACAGCGCGTTGGAGTCATGGTCGCAGACCTTGCAATTGCCATTGCCGGAAGGTGTGTTGACGGCCTGTTTGCTGGATCTGCAAAGTCGTCTCAACCTCAATGATCTCGCCACCGCCGCCAGTGAAGGTCTGAGTCCCGCGCAGAAACGTTTCATCCGCTTGCTGCAGGTAGTGCCCATCGACGAACCACCGGACCAAACGGCGGCCATTGCGCTGGCCAATGCTGTGTTCGACTGGCTGGATGCTGACAATCAGGCGCGCTATCCGGGTGGTGCGGAAGAGCTCGCCTATCTGCAGGCCGGCCGCAACTATCGTCCTGCGAATCAGCACTTTGCCAGTGTTGCTGAATTACAGCTCATTCAGGGCTTCGACGCGCCGCTGGTCACTGCATTGACTCCTCTTGTCAGCGTGTGGGGTAATGGCAATCTCAATTTGAATACGGCTGACAGCGCCTTGTTGTGGTCGGCGCGCAGCAGCAGTCGAGAAGGCAGTTTTGCCGATGACAAGCCGCAGCCGTTGTTGCTGCGCACCCTCAACAACGCCGACAGTTTGTTGCCGTTGGCGCCAACAGCAGCGGAGCAGTTGGCCGGTGCCCGCAGTGCCGCCGGCGGTGTGCTGGAATCGCTGCAGCTGTTCAGCGAACAGCCGTGGGCGCAACAGCAATGGGATCTCGCAGGTGTCGGTGTTTCGAGTGAATTTTTCCAGATGACAGCAGACATGCAGACAGGCTCCCACCATCAACGCTTGCTGACCGTGTTGCAACGCACGCGCGATGCAGCGGGGCGTCCTGTTGTCGTCATCCGTTCACGTACCTATGTGGCGGCGGCGTTGGCAGAGGAGATGGCCTGTGCTGCTCCGCTGCGTTGATCCCTTCAATTTCCGCATGGCCGACGGTCGTCTGTTGTCAGTCGACGAACTTGCTTCATTGGAGCCCGCTGCTACCTGCACGGTACTGCTGCCAGCGGCATTCAGCTCAATAACCTCCATCATGGTAGGCGCGGGCGAAGCCGCGTTACTGCGCAAGACCTTGCCATGGCGGCTGGAAGAGTCGTTGCTGAGCTCACCGGAAACTCTCCACTTCGCGCATTCAGCAGTCAGCGATGGCCGCGCGGCGGTGACGCTGGTCGACAGGAGCGCGCTGCAGCAAGTACGCAGCAATTTGACTGCAGCGGGAATAGTGCCCGCAGAAATTCATGCCGACCTGAGTCTTGTGCCATGGCAGCCACGTCATTGGAGTGTGTGGGTTGATCAGCACAACAACAGTGAATTGCTTGTGCGCCACGGCTGGCATCAGGGCTTTGCCTGCACGGTGACCAATCTGGCCTCCGCACTCACCTTGTTGCAGAACGAACAGCAGAGCTGGCCCGAGCAGATTGTGTTCTATGGCAGTCGCGAGCAAGCGGCTGCTGTGCAAGCGGTATTGCCGGCTCCGCTGCAAAACCTGTTCGCTATTCGCAAGCAACCGGGTTGGGAAGAATTGCTCAACGCCCAGACCACGCCATGCAACGTGTTGCAAGGCAGTTTCGCACCGCCGTTGCCATGGCAGCGCTGGCGCCAGGAGTGGCGGCTGGCGGCAGGTTTGCTGGTAGCACTGCTGCTGATCGACGGCATTCTT
>JAZKEH010000177.1:0-2337 GCA_040387155.1 Pseudomonadota bacterium
GCTAAGCAACCCGTTGTACCGTTACAACGGCGAAGAGCTGTCGTTAGCCTATCCACAGGCTACTGACGTCGCGGTACGTATCTATGATCACGCCGGCAAGATCAACCTGCGCGAAATCAGCCGCGGCCGCCTGCGCACACTCATTGAAAAAAAATTGGGCGAGGATAGTGACCTCGAACATATCGACCAGCTGATGGAGGCGTGGAATGACTGGTTGGACCTGAACGACGGCGCCAGCGACATCGGCGCTGAACAAGAGTATTACCAGGGACTTGATGTGCCCTACGATACCCGCAACGGCGCTCTTGAGACCGTTGGTGAGCTATTGGAAGTCCGTGGCTTTGCCGACGTCTTCGGGGATGTGAACCTGGATGCAGCCTTTACGATCTACGGCGAGGATGAGCTGGTCAATCTGAACCTCGCCACCATCGAAGCCATGCAACTGTTGCCGGGGCTGGACGATGAGTTGATCGCCGAGATTGTCGAGTGGCGCAAGGAGAATGAATTCCAGGGTAATGGCGATGTCGCCCAGATTGTGCCCACGGAAAGCATGACTGAGCTGCGCGCCTGGCTTAACAGTCGCAAGACCACCAACTACTACACGATAATGGTCTATCCCCGTGAAGGGGCCGGCGGCGTGGAAAACAGCGCAGAAGATAACGAAGAGAATGATGAAACAGCTACTAAAGATAACGAGGCAGCCGAAGAAGACAGACGCACCGCCTTTGCCGAAACCGTCTATGTGCCGGCAGCCACCGAGCGCCCGCAAGTGTTGAAAATCAATCCGTACGAAACACTTCCTCTGGCCGCAGTGCCAACGGCAGTCGACGACGAGGAAGCGCAATGAATGTAGTCAGTCGAACCGTCCGACTTTACAGTGACAGTGTCAGCGTGCCGCTGTTTGCCGCCGCGCGCCACCTTTCGCTTATGCGCATGCTGGTACAACGTGAACTGGCGAATCGCACTTCTGGCACCTTCCTGGGTCGGCTGTGGCCGCTGCTGCAGCCGGCGCTGCAAATAGTCGGCTACTGGTTCATGTTTGCCGTCGTCTTCGACATGCGCACGCTGCGAGGGCCAGGGTTTGTGCAGTACATGTTGTTGGGGATACTGCCGTGGATGTGCTTCAGTGAAGTGTTGACGCGAGCCACCAACGTGTTCCGCGAATTCAGCGCACTCTACTCACGCTCGCCGTTTCCGCTCGAAGTGTTGCCGAGCGTGGTGATGGTAATTCCGGCGCTGGTCTATACGCCGGTGCTGGCATTGACGGCGCTATGGTTGCTTGGCAGCGCGGCAGCGTTGAAAGCACTGGTTATTATTCCGCTGTTGTTGATATGGGCCTTGCCAATTCTGTTGTTGTGCGCGGTCACCGGGTTGTTCGTGCGTGATTTTGGGCAGGCGTTGCCGTTCGCGCTGACTTTGCTGATGTATGTCACGCCCATTTTGTACTTTCCCGACATGCTGCCCGCCGCCATCAAGGACACTATGTGGCTGAATCCAATGGCAGACTGGATGGCGGTTATCCATACCACGCTGAGTGGAGAGGCGGTGCCGCTTAACAGTGTGTGGCGCCTGTTGGCGCTGTGGCTGCTGTTGCTGGCGCCGGCATGGTTGTGGTTCCGTCGTACGCTGTTGCACGTGCGGGAGCTGCTGTAATGATCGGATCGCTTATCAAACTGGACAACGTCAGCAAGTGTTATCACAGCTACGCGCGCGATTTCGACCGCGTGCTGGAAATTCTTACCGGCAAGCCGCGGCATCAACCCTACTACGCGTTGCAGTCCCTGAGCCTCGACGTGAAGCAGGGCGAAGTCATTGGCGTAGTGGGCAAGAACGGCGCCGGTAAAAGCACCTTGCTGAAGCTGCTTGCTGGCACACTGCAGCCATCAACAGGCTCACTCAGTATCAACGGTCGGGTGTCGGCGATTCTAGAACTGGGTGCCAGCTTTCATCCCGAGATGACGGGTCATGACAACATCTATCTCACCTGCGCCATTCAGGGCCTGAGCCGGCAGGAAACGCTCGCGGCCTACGAAGACATTGTCGCCTTCGCCGGTATTGGCGAGTTCATCCACCGCCCCGTCAAAACCTACTCCAGCGGCATGACCATGCGCCTGGCATTCGCGATTGCCACGCATGTGAACCCCGACATTCTGATCATTGATGAAGCGTTGTCTGTCGGCGACGGCGTGTTCGCACGCCGTTCGTTTGATCGCATCATGGAATTCCGCAAGCTCGGCAAGACGATCTTCTTCTGTTCGCATTCGCTCTATCAGGTGGAAGCGCTGTGTGATCGCGTGCTGTGGCTGGACCAGGGCACAGTGCGCAGCGAAGGTCCGC
>JAZKEH010000178.1:0-2212 GCA_040387155.1 Pseudomonadota bacterium
CATCCACCAGCATCTGGATACCTTCGACAAAGTTTTTATGAGCAGCACCGTGCAGCGCCCGCACGTTGTCATCGTTCTGCGCTTCGATATCAATGCCAGAATCGATCAGAAGGCGCATCGCTTCTTTCGACTCTTCAACGGTACCGACGTCACGCAGGAAGCCCTTGATGTAACCGACGCCAGACAGCGCCATCAGTGCAGTCGTACCGTCAGTGGTAGCAATTTTGGGATCGGCGCCATGCGCCATCAGCAACTTCATTACCTTGAGGTCAGCGCAGAATGACGCGCGCAGGAAGGCAGTGCCGCCAGCCTCATCGAGCCAGGTGGAGCGGATGGAGTTATGTACTTCGGTATCGGCCTGCAGACGCGCGTTGACGTTGGCGCCGCCAACCAGCAGACGTTCGATCAGCGTGTACATGCCTTCCATGTCGACGTAAGGGTTTGGCATGGTGCCCTTTTCCAGGGAGCGCATCTTCACCGCCATGTACAGCGGATTCCAGCCACGATCATTCATCAGGTTCACGTCGGCGCCCGCATCAAGCAGCACGTTGGCGATATCAATGTGTGAATTCTGGATCGCGGCCAGCAACGCCGTGTGGCCTTCAGCACTCTGCTGGTTTACCAGCGCTTTGTGCCCGAGCAATACCTTGACGGTTTCCATGCCATTGTCGCGTGATGCCAACATCAGCGCGGTAAGTCCGCCAGTAGGCAGTGCCGGACCACGACGGCTTTCGGCAACCACCGTGTTGGTACGCGCATTCGGATTGGCGCCACGCTCAATCAGCAGCTCAACCACGTCAGCATTGTTTTGTTCAGCCGCGAACAGCAGTGGCGTAGCACCGCGATAGCTGTCTTTGGCGTTGATATCAGCGCCGGCATCAAGCAACACTTTCACGGCATCCAGACTGCCGGCACGCGCTGCAAACATCAGTGGCGTTTCTTCACTCTGCAGCACAGTCGCCTTGGCGTCGGCACCGGCATCAAGCAACACTTTCAGCAATTCGGCATTGCCGTTGACAGCTGCCAGATACAGCGGCGTCGCACCCAGGCGGGTCGCTGCTTCTGCATCGGCGCCCTTGGCAAGCAGTTCGGTGGCAAGTTCTGTGTTGTTCCAGTAAACCGCCCAATGCAAGGCAGTGCTGCCGTCGCCCTGCGCCGCATTGACATCAATGTCCTGCTCTTTCAACAAGCCTTCAACGGTCGTGAAGCTCTTGCTCTCGGTAGCATCGGCCAGTGGCGATATGGCCCATGCGCTGCCGGCGATCAAGGGCAGCGCCAAGGCGATAGCGAGTTTCAGTGCAGTCTTGCGCATGATCATTTCTCCGTACTTTCTACAACAGGTTCAAGCACAACAGGTTCAAGCACAACAGGCTCAAGTCAACGACGTGGCGCGTGTGCTGTCGCCAATGCTTTCCTGGTCGATGCCGTACATGTGCAACGTACTCAACAGGAAGTTGGCGGTCGGACCGCTGTCCATGACGTTCAGTTTGGTTGGCTTGTGCTGACCCATGGCGCCACCGACGATCAACTGACCAACGTTGACGTGGCTGTGCTGGTTGGCATTGCCCATGTTGCTGGTCCACAGCACCAGTGAGTTGTCGAACAGGTTGCTGTCGCCATCCGGCGTGTTCTTCAGCTTGTCGAGGAAGTAGGCAAAGGTCTGCATGTGGTAGCGGTTGATCTTGGCCCAGTCTTCGCGGCGCTTCTTGTCTTCGCCGTGATGCGATGAACTGTGGTTGGCGGTGGTGACGCCGGATTCCGGATAGGAAGTACCGCTTTCGTCGCGGCAGAACAGCAAGGCGGATACGCGCGTGATGTCGGCCTGGAAGGCCAATACCTGCAGGTCCCACATCAGTCTGATGTGCGCATCAATCGACGACGGCGGCGAGAACGGCATTTCCATGTCGGGCGCAGCCGAGGTGCTCTGCGTGGCAATCTGCAAACGACGCTCTACTTCCCGCACGTTTTCCAGATAGGCATCCATACGCAGCTGGTCGCCAGCCGGCAGGGTTTTCTTCAGGCCACCGATCTTGCCGGTGACAGCATCGAGAATGGAGCGGTTCGCCAGACGACGTGCCTGGCGCTCCTCGGGGGTAGCCCCGTTACCAAACAGGCGTTCAAACACGACAAGCGGATTCACTTCATGTGGCAGCGGCTTGTTGGGGCCGGCCCACGAGATCGAATTCGAATAGGCACACGAATAACCCCAACC
>JAZKEH010000179.1:0-2611 GCA_040387155.1 Pseudomonadota bacterium
CAAGTGCAGCGAACGCACCAAAGCCACTCTGTTTGCCACTGGCGGCGTGCGCGATGACACCATTGCTGACGGTGATCTCACTGGCTGGCACTTTCCAGGTCTGTGCTGCAGCAGCAACCAGCATGGCACGGGCAGCGGCACCGGCCTGACGCAAGTAAGTCTGCGAGTTGCGAATGGTCTGGCTGCCAACGGTTTGCATGCTGCCCCAGGCGTTGTTCATGCGGATGTGTTCGTTCACATCAACATAGGCGATGCGCACCTGTTCCCAGTTGGCGTCGAGTTCATCGGCCACCAGCTGCGGTGCTGACGTCAGACTGCCCTGGCCCATTTCCGAGCGGGCGTACTTGATGGTGACGGTGTCATCGGCCGCTATCTCCACCCAGATGTTGACGCGGGTCGGATCGTTGGATGCAGCTGCAGACGCCTTGTTGTTCGGCAGCGCGAAACCGAGTGCAAAGCCACCGCTGATGGCAGCGCTGGCAAACAGGAACTGACGACGTGAGGTATTGATTGGCATAGTCATGATCGTCTCCTTATACCTTGGCTACTTCGGGAGCGTTGCCCGCTACGTCGTGGATGGCATCGCGGATACGTGCATAGGTACCGCAACGGCAGATGTTGCTCATCGCCGCATTGATGTCGGCGTCGGTTGGCTGCGGCACTTTTTCCAGCAGGGCAACAGCGGCCATGATCTGGCCGGACTGGCAATAGCCGCACTGCGGCACCTGATGTTTGATCCACGCTTGCTGCACCGGATGCGGTGCCGCATCGGTTGCCAGGCCTTCGATGGTGGTGATGCTCTTGCCTGCGGCAGCTGAAACCGGCAGCACACAGGAGCGCACAGGTTGGCCATCAATGTGAACCGTGCAGGCGCCGCACTGGGCGATGCCGCAGGAATACTTGGTGCCCTTGAGGTCGAGCATGTCGCGCAGTACCCACAGCAGCGGCATTTCCGCTTCTACATCGACTTCATGGGTTTGATTGTTGACTAAAAGTTCCATGGGGAGCCTCCGGAGATGGCGTGTGGGGATTGGAAAGGGCCCAGTATAACTCGCTCGTCAATGGCGTGGACGCCACGGGCGCGGTTGTCACACTTATTGGGGGCTCAGGGCCATCGGGCTGCCATTCGCGTGATGTTCAAAGCTATTTTGCCGATCAGAGTAGGGCACCAATTGACTACCTTTGAAATACAAAGTACTTTTTACCACCCTGAAGCTCTCCCGTACTACCACCATGCTCAAAACAGATCTCTGCGTTGTCGGCGCTTCCTATGCCGGCCTGGCCTGCGCCGCTGCAGCGGCGGACAGCGGTCTTGCAGTAACCATTCTCGAAGCAAAAGCAGAGGTGGGTCTGCGTCCGCATACCACTGGCATTCTGGTACAGGAGGCGGTGGAGCAGTTGCCTGCCATACCGTCTGCGCTGGTGCGGCCGGTGCGAGGGGTGCGTTTGTACTCGCCCTCGTTGCGCAGCTTTGATCTGCATTCGCAGGGTTATGCGTTTCTGGCTGCCGATACCACCGGCTTGCTGCGCTGGATGGCCGATGGTGTGTTGAAGAGTCCCAACGTGACATTGCGGACGAAGGCAAAGTTTCAGGGCGCTGAAGCCGACGCCGATGGCCTGTATCTGCGTGAACACGACCTGTTTGCGCGCTATCTGGTCGGCGCCGATGGCGCTCGCTCTTCAGTAGCACAGCACTTTGGCTTTGGCAGAAACAGCGAATTCCTGATCGGCATGGAAATGGAGTTTGCCGGCCATGACCATCTGGATGAGCGCTTTCTGCATGTGTTTGTCGATTCGGTGTTGGCGCCGGGCTACATCGCGTGGGTTGTCCCAGGCGTTGGCATCACGCAGGTAGGGCTGGCGTGTCGCCATCCTGCCCATCTTTCCGTTGAGCAGCTCATCGACAAGCTCAAGCCGATCTTTGATTTCTCCACGCTGGAACCGTTGGAGCGACGCGGGGGTTTGATTCCAGTCGGCGGCGTTGTCAGTCCTATTGCCAATCAGCAGGCGTTGATCGTCGGTGATGCCGCGGGCATGGTGTCGCCACTGACGGCGGGCGGCATTCACAAGGCGCTCGAGCTGGGAGCGCTGGCCGGCCGCTCAGTGGCGGCGAGTCTTGCCGGCGGACCACCACCCGAGCACGCATTGCTGGCCGCTTCGCCGCACTATCACTTCAAGCGGCAGCTGCGTCGGCTGGCCAATCGTGGCATGCCAAACTGCCTGGTAGATTTTGTATTCGGCAATGCGCTGTTCCGTCGCTTTGCACAGCTGGTGTTCTTTCATCATCGCGGTCTGTTGAGTCGCGAGGGCTGGGACAGTGTTATGGAAAAGAGGGTGTGATGGAAAGGGAAGTGTGATGAGGAGACAGCGCAGTCAGTCGCTGTAGCACGCATGGGTAAGTTATAGTGGCACGACAAACTGACTGGATATCTTCAGGGCATCGTGAAAGCTCTTTCTCTCATCAGCGTCTTGCTGCTTAGCGCTTGCAGCGAACAACCCCCAGCGCCAGCGACGCCTTCTGCTGTGGACGTCGCCCCCGCTGCGCCAACTCTCTCGTGGACAGGATTTGGTCCGGTTATTTTCGGACACAGCCTCGCAGAGGCTGAGCAAG
>JAZKEH010000180.1:0-2283 GCA_040387155.1 Pseudomonadota bacterium
AGTTCGGGCGGCGCCTCTTCGCGCAGATGCTGCAATGTCGGGATAGCGAGCATCACAACCACCAGGATTGCCGCTGCCGCAACCAACCATGCGTGGCGTAATGCAAGCGACTTGTTCGACTTGCTCTGCTTACGCATCGCAGTGATTGGTGTCGGCGTGTTGTCGACAGCACCCGCAGGCCTGTCGCGCATAACAAACTGCTGCACGTCGCTAACGAATGACAGCCAGACCGGATCGTCGGCATCACCATCCCAATGCGACAGATCCGCCGTCTGTTTCAACTCGAACATGATCGGACGCTTGCACGGCTCTATCGTCACTGGCACTAACGTCTTGTTGCGATCGGCCTGCGTTGCTTCTGCACGTACCCAGCGTGACGCCACAGATTTTTTCGACCACAGCACGACCACTGCTTTCGCTACTTCTAGTGCTTGCTCCGTGACTTGATCAAAGTCTTCGCCAGACTTGAGCGTGACGTCCCACCACACGCTAAAACCTGCGCGTTCAAAACCTTCGGCGAAGTGTCGCGCTATCGCCTGGTCTTCGCGGTTGTAGGAGAGAAAGATATCAGTCATCGCGTCACATCCGGATTCCAGTTCTGGATCAGCGTGATTGGCGTGTTAGTACCTGCCTCCAAATAGACGTTCAACAGAAACCGACCGTCGGCGGCTACGTCGTACTGCGGGCCACCTCCCAAGGTCCCATCCCAACCATGGACGCTGCTGGTAAACAGCACCACGGGGATGCCTGCTTCCACCGTGTCGCCGCTGGTGATGAGTGGTACTGCCATCATGCTTCCCTGCGCATCAAGGTAGTACAGCTCGTTACCGTCAGGACTCCATATCGGGCGGCTGCCACCCTCTGTGGATAGCTGCCACTGGCCACCGGCCGCCGTGGCGGGGCTCGCATCGCCGGCAACAAAGGCGCGTACATAAACCTCATCTCTGCCTGACTCGTCCGATACATAGGCAACCCAACGCCCGTCTGGCGAAAATCGACCCCATTGTTCATTGAAGGGAGTCTGCAGAACCAAAAACGGTACCGGATCGCTCGTTGTGGGCACTGCCCATAAATCGCGCTCTGCCTGTGGGTTGAGGCTGTGATACAGCACGAAGCGGCCGTCCGCAGACCAGTCGTTTGGAGTCGTGAGCTGATCAGTGCTGACCAGCAGTGTTTCCGCGCCCGCGCCGCTGCTGGGTTTCACATAAAGGCCAAGGATCGCGGTACGTTCCGCGCGGTAGACAATCCGGCTGCCGTCAGGGGACCAGCGGGGGTATACGTCGCCAGTTGGATCAAAAGTAAAGCGGATGCTGCGCGCTCCGTCGAGGAGCCAGATATCAGTATTGCCCTGCACGGTACGCTCCACCGCAACACGTGCGCCATCAGGCGATAGATGGGGATTAAACAGGCTGGAATCCGGTTCGCCCAGCGTGCCCAGCACCGTGCCGGTACGATCCACCCAGGTCAGTTGCCGCCCAGTGGAGGAACCTGCACTGCGGTAAGCAATTAGTCCGTTGCTTGACACAGAGGCGCCCAAAAAAACGTCGTCAGCGAGGGTCAGCGGTTCACCCGTGAGCACCGCTTGCTCCAGATCCAGCTGCTGGGCGCTGAGCTTGCCGTCCTGCACCCACAACAACTGGCCATCCGGATGCAAAACCCCAGGGCCATCGGCTGGCGCCAATGTGACTGGAGCACTGCCATCGAGATTTCCGAGATTGATACTTGTGCTGTCATGAAAGAGAAAGCGACGGCCATCAGGCAGAAAATAAGGAAAAACAGGGGATGCGGAACCCTGTTCCAGCTTAGTTACTACGGCCGCGGCGCCGCCGGTGGCAGATATGCGCATCAGCGGCAAACTGCCTTGTGCAAACAACAGTGTGTTGTCCGCGCCCCAAGTGCCGCCACGAGGGTTGGTAATTGACGCCAGCGTTCGCGGCGTGCCGCTGCTTATATCGAGCCGTTTCAGCGCAGAGTTGGTGAAGAAGCTGATCGCGCGACTGTCGGGGGACCAGAACGGCGCTCTCATCGCCCCTTCAGTGCCCTCGAGCAGCTCCGCCGTACCAGTCGCCAGTGAGCGTAGCCACAACCTTGATTCGCCCGTTGGGCCTCTCGCAATGTACACGACCTGACGACCGTCGGGGGAAAGCGCGAATCCATTGGGAAAGTCGGTAGCGGGGGTGACTATATCGAGACGGATTTCGGCTAGCGGCGGTGGAGCAGTTTCTTGCAGATGCTGCAAGGCGGGGATGGCCAGCGCGGCGGCGATCAGCGCGGACAATGCAA
>JAZKEH010000181.1:0-3560 GCA_040387155.1 Pseudomonadota bacterium
ACCATGGTTTCCAGCGGCGGTGTGAGTTTCTGCTGGCTTGCCCACAGGCCATCGAGCAGTACCGGTGCTTTGGGGTTGGGATCGACTGCGGCGTAATCGGAACGCTGCTGGCCTTTGTCGTTGGTCTTCATGACAGCGGCGGGATCCGCAGGCAGCAGGTTCATGCGGCGTGCCAGCGCAACGCGGTAGTGGCCAGGGTGATAAACCGTTTCGGTGACAGCAAGTTTTGTCATCGCACCGCCCTGCACTTCCGTTATTGCGCCCGAGCGGGCGCCACCGTCAGCCACCGTACCGCCGCAAGGCGCGAGCTTCTGTGGATCGCCCTTGTCGTCTTCGTTGATCCACGAGGCCGGCGCATCCAGTTTGAAATGGGCATGGGCGCCCATGGAAGCCAGGGCGAAAGCCACGGCAATAAGGGATTGTTGCAGGCAGATGCGGGTTTTCATGGAGGTTCCTCTCAGCGTTTGTCAGACAGAATGTAACCCAGTGACCGGGGGCAAGCCCAGCCCGTTGCACTGCAAAGCACACAGCATTGTTCCGGCGCTTGCTGGAACCTGAATGAGGCCCGCCCGGGGCTGTGAACATTCGCACATTCTGTGCGGTGCATAACTGTGCGCCCATGCAGAGCTGATAGGCTGTCATCATTACCAACAGGAAGAGGAAGCACACATGAACACAGGAAAATGGTTAACGGTCGCTGCCCTGGTAGTGGTCAGCACTACGGCGCTGGCCCAGCCGGGTAAAGGCAAGGGTAATGGCAAAGACAATGACCGTGACAATGGTCGTGACAATGGCCGCGAGACAGCCGACGTGCAGGTGTCGATCAATTTCAACAGCAACCAACGCGACTCGGTCTCCAGCTATTTCCGCGACCGCCGTGACAATGACCGCAGCAGCTGCCCTCCCGGCCTCGCCAAAAAGAACAACGGTTGCCAACCTCCGGGCCAGGCCAAGCGCTATCAGGTCGGCCGCCCACTCGGCGGCATTGGGTACGGACCGGTGCCGGACGGCATTTTGATCCATATCGGCTTGCCACCCTCGGGCCATACGTACGGCATGGTGGATGGCGACCTGCTGTTGATCGCCCTTGGTACGCTCCTGGTCATAGATGCGATCGATGGTTTCTAGTCACCTCGCACGTTGCCAACTGAAACAAAAAGCCCGGGACATGCCCGGGCTTTTTTTTTCGGACCTGCTTTCGCAGGTCCTGAGCACGCAAATTTACGATCAGACTTATTCCCAGCAAACACCACGTGGCTTGTAGGTAGTGTCAAACTTGTCAGGCAGACCACTGTCGGAGCTGATGCAGCGATAGGAGATCAGCCACTTGCCGTTCTGCTTCACCAGCTTGGTGTCTTCACGACCCTGTTCGTACAGGCTCGGTGCCTTGCCAACACCTTCGTTCATCACACCAGTCCAGATCACATGGGCAACAGCGTTGTTGCCGTTGATTTCGATGACAGGGTTCGTCAGCAGCATATGGCCGCGACGACGCTGGGCTTCGGGTTCAGGTGGCGGCGTTGCGTCAGCGGGACGCTCATACAGCTTGCCGATTTCGGCATGGCCCTTGGCGATCATGCTGTCGACATCCAGCACGGCATCGGTGGTGAAGTACTCGGCCAGTTCGTGCGCCTTGCCGCTCGACAGGTCGTAGTAGTAGCGGGTCAGGAAGTCTTCAACCTGGATGCGGTCGAGCAGCGTTTCTGCAGTGACCAGCGCGCCAGTCTCCTGGGCCATTACAGGAGCGGCTACTGGCAGCAGCAAGATGGCGGCAGCGGCTGCCACAGTGCGAAGCGTTAGAGCTGTTGTCTTCATGAGAATTTCCTCTCTCGATGGTTGAGCGTTATTGGTTTTATTGATGCGCCGCAGGTTGCTCTGCTGCTGGCGCAGGTGCTGGCACGGTTGCCTGTTGCACGGGTGCTGCCGGAGCCGGTGCTGGAGCTGCTGCAGCGGCACCACCCGGACCCGCCGGCGGAGGCGCATCTTTCGCTTCGTTCGACAGTTTCACCACGTACGAGCGAATCGACTCTGCCTGTTCCGGTGTCAACACAGTCGCGAACGACACCATGCCGTTGTTCTGCAACACACCGTCAATGACGATGGCTTTGAACAATTCAGGGCTGTTCAGCGCGGCTGCATATTTCAGATCAGGGAACAGACTGCTGACGCGACCACTGTTGCCGTGGCAACTGCCACAGTGCGAGTTGTACTGCTCTTCGCCTTGCGCCAACTGATCGGCTGTGCCGAAGTTGGCAGGTGGATTCAGCGCCGGTGGTGTGTAGCTGACTGGCTCTGGCAATACGGCGGTGCCGCCGATTTTGTACACGAGCAAACGGGCATAGTTCGGTGCCCAGTAGCCACCGCGACCGCCGCCCTGACCTGCTACTACTGCAACATACTGCTCACCGTCGATCTCATAACTCGCTGAACCACCGACAATGCTGGCCTGGGATTTCACGGACCAGATCTTCTCACCGGTATCGGCGCGGAAGGCCGCGAACACGGGATCCGAGGGTACACCCGGGCCGGGTTGTACACCGGGAGCCGTTTCAGTCGTGCCCTGGAACACCAGATTACCGCCCGTGGTCATGACACCGGAGCGTGAACCGCCCAGACGTTGTTCCCACACCGCTTTCTTGGCGACTGGATCCCACGCCAGCAAATAGGAACCGCCGCCTTCCAGCTGCGGGGCATCCATCTGCGGACGTTTGCCGACGTTGATCGACAACAACTGGTTGCCCATCTTGGCGCCGGCTTCGGCGACCAGCGGGAAGCTGCCGTAGTTGGTCGGGATGTACATGTAGCCGGTGTCACGGTTGAACGCCATCGGGTGCCAACTGTGCGCGCCACCTGCGGATGGCACAACGTGGAAGCCGCGATCGCCGAAGGCGCCGTAGTTGGCATCCGGATTCAGGATGGGACGGAAGCTGTCATCGAAGCCCGTCATCCAGTTGGCGCTCGGCACATACAGATCAGCCGAGATCACTTTGCCGGTGGCCGCTTCAATTGCATAGAACACACCATTCTTCGGCGCCTGCATGACGACGTGTTTGCTCTCGCCATTGATCATCAGATCAGCGGTGACCAGCTGCTGGGCGTTGTCGAAATCCCAGCTGTCCATCGGGGTAGCCTGGTAGTGCCATTTGTAAGCACCAGTCTTCGCATCAAGTGCGACAATGGACGAGGTGAACAGGTTGTCGCCGCCGCCTGGCGAACGTACTTCGGCTGGCCACGGTGCGCCGTTGCCGGTGCCGATGATGACGAGATCAGTCGCCGCGTCGTAGACGATGCCGTCCCACGGCGTACCGCCACCACCGGTCTTCCACCACTCGCCTTTCCAGGTGGTGGCAGCCATTTCAAGTTCAGGTTGTTCGAAGCCCAGTGCTGGATCGCCCGGCACGGCCCACCAGCGCCACAGTTCCTTGCCGTCATCGGCACTGTAGGCAGCCATGTAGCCGCGCATGTGGAATTCGGAGCCGGCTTCGCCGATGTAGATGCGACCATCAGCAATGCGCGGCGCACCCGTGATCGAAAGCTGTTTGGCAGGATCAGTCACTTGC
>JAZKEH010000182.1:0-823 GCA_040387155.1 Pseudomonadota bacterium
TCTCCGTGGGATCGCGCTGGACAAATTTATCTCCCCTGCCCTGGCCCAGGGATGTCACTTGAGTTTCGCATGCTAGTCTTCCCTGAGTTTTTCGATCGGATTTACTGTGGCCGCAGTTCGGGAAGCCGAGCCCATAAATAGCTGATTCGTTCCGGGACGAAAATGTCCGTCAGCGTCCACTATGTGTCTGCCTGCGGACACTCCGCGGCGTGACGCTTCCGTTAAATCCTTGATTCAATGCGCTTACCTTTGTGACATATGACGGGCGGCAAGGCTTCTCCTGCGTCCAATCCCTGCATAAAAAATATTTCGTGTCCCGCTTGCGCTTCAATGATTACTCGTGTAATCATTGATTACAACAGTAAGCAGAAAGACCAGGAGCGTGGATATGGCAAGTCTGAAAGAAATCGCGGCATCGGTTGCCGACTCTGAAGCGGAGGTGTTGCAGATCCTGTGGAAGGAATCGCCACTGACTGCGCAGGAAATTATCGACGGACTGGAGCGCGCAGGCAGTTCGCATCCCAAGACCGTCAAGTCCCTGATCAACCGCCTTCTGAACAAGGGCGCAATCAAGTTCAAGGAAGAGAACCGCAAATATCTCTATTACCCGGTCGTCAAGAAGAAGGACTTCTACGGAGTGAAGACGGAATCCTTCCTCAACAAGTTTTTCGACGGCGAGCTGTCGCCACTGGTGTCGTTTTTCTCCAGTCATAAAAAACTGACCACCAGCGAAATCGCCCGAATCAGAAAATTGCTCGATGAGCAGGAGGCCGGCCATGATGAGTAGTCTGTCCGAGGCGCTGCAGCTCCTGGCCAGCTTGTC
>JAZKEH010000182.1:835-3077 GCA_040387155.1 Pseudomonadota bacterium
ATTGGTGCTCTTACTGCGCAAACCAGTGCGCGCATTGTTGGGTTCCATTGCGGGTTATCGTCTATGGGTGCTCACGCTGTTGTGGCTGCCGGCCTTTGCACTCGGTGGCAAGCTGGTGACCTGGTTACAAACGCTGCAGCCCGTGAACCGGTTGTTGCCGCAACCGGAGATCGCGGGTTTCGAGTTGTTGTTGAATGACTGGGTAGTCGAGCCTTTGGGAAACCTTGGCAGGAGCATGTCTGCCAGTAGCTCCATATCCCTTGATGCATCGGAAGTCGCAGCGCTGCTATGGCTTGCTGGTGCCTCCGCGATCATTGCCCGACAACTCCACAAGTATCGTCGCTTCTCGCGATACCTGCGGGAAGAATCCCGTCCGGCCATGCGTACCGATGCGCCTGCCACGAAACTGCAGAATATTTTCGGTGACACGCTTCCTGCATTGGTCCTGCCTGGCATCAACAGCGCAGCACTGTTCGGCATTCGCAAGCCGGTACTGCTGCTGCCGGAATCTTTTAGTGAAAGTTACGACAGCGATCAGCAGCACATCATCCTTGCACATGAAGCGGTGCATCTGCGACGCGGTGACAACGCATGGAATCTGGCAGCTGGCCTCGTGGTGGCACTGAACTGGCCCAACCCGCTGTTCTGGTTTGCCTGGCGTTGTTTCCGCCTGGACCAGGAGTTGTCATGCGATGCACTCGCGCTGAAGTCATGTACTCAAACGCAACAAAAACGTTATGCCCGCACGCTGCTCGATGCCGCAAGTACTGCGGTAGGGCTCGGCCCACAACCCATGTTGTCTGCCTGGGACAACCTCAATGACCTTCAAGAGAGAACACTCATGATTACCCAACATCTGAAAAACAAGGTAAGTCCGTTCTTCACGCGCTGCTGCATGTCCCTGATTGCTACGACAGGCGCCGTCGCCATGGCACTGCTGGCAGGAGCATTCAGCCCTGACGCTGTCGCGGCGGAATCGGTGGATCAGCGCATCCGAACGGTCCTGGAAGAAGCCCTCGCCTTGATGAATGACGAAAAGTTGGCCGAAGCGCGAGCCAAGCTGGAAGAGCTCGAGCCGGAAACGCCATATGTCCGTAGTCGCGTAGAGCAGTTATATGCTTCTCTGGAGATGAAGGCCGAAGATTATGCCGCTGCACGCGCGCACCTGGAGGCAGCTCTTGCAAGTGGCGGCCTGACCGAAGCGGAAATCTCCAGCACCCGTTATGCACTTGCGCAGAGTTGGATACCGGAAGAGAAGTGGGCCGAAGGCGCTGCCGCGCTCGAGCAGTGGCTGGAAACCGCGGAGAACCCAGGTGGCGGCCCTTATTACCTGCTCGCGGTGGCTTACTACAATCTTGATCAATTCGACAAAGCGATACCACCAGCCGAACAGGCAGTGAGAGTGGGTGGGGAGAAGTCGCAGGAAGCGTGGAGACAAATGCTCAGCGCGGTTTACCTACAGACTGAACAGTACGAGAAGGCGTTACCGGTGGTGCGCGAGCAGGTAAGGCTTTATCCCGACAAAGAGATTTATCAGAACCAATTGCGGAATCTCGAGGGGCGACTTCAGAACCAGTAAACCCGGCTGGCGCGCCACGTGTAGAACGTGGCGTTGCTGATGCCATGCTCCCGACGAAGATCAGGCACAGCAGTACCAGACTCAGCTTGCTTCAGGGTCGCGATGACCTGGCTATCGGTAAACTTCGACTTCTACATGTAGAAACTCCTCGGGTGAATGTTACGAGACTTTTTTACTTTCGAATCCGGTGACTTTCAGGCGGGATCACCCTTGCGCCACATCTCGCTGCGCTTGCGCGCAGGTTCCGGCCAGGCCGCGGTCGACCAGATCACGGATATCTGGAAGCGCGTCATTCCCGGCGCGCCGTTAAAAGTGGATTTCATGGAAAACGTGATCAGCGACGAGATCGAAGGCAAAACACAGAGTCTCGCCCTCGCCGCCTCGATGGCGACAATCGTGTTCTGCACCGCGATCATCGGCATCTACGCACCGGCCGCCTTCGTCTGCGATCGCAATGCCAAATCGATCACGATCCGCAAAGTGCTCGGCAGCTCACGCCGGTCGATCCTCAGCCTGCTGCTGAAGCAGTTCACGGTGCCGATATTTGCCTCGTTCGCGCTGGCCTTGCCTGTCTCCATTTATTTCATCCAGGAGTTCTACAGTTCGTTCCAGCAAACACCCGGCTTCCCGGTGTCAATGTATGCCATGTGCCTGGCCGGAATA
>JAZKEH010000183.1:0-3535 GCA_040387155.1 Pseudomonadota bacterium
TGCTGTCGAGTCTGGCTGATGGGACTTTGAATACCCGGTACAGCGGCTACGGCTGCTTCTTCATGTTTCCGTTCTGTTTGCTGGCGTGGCGGGCACTGATTGCAGATAACCCTCACCGGGCTTTGCGTTCGCCAGCAGTGCTTTTGTAAATATTGGCAAGCTCATCTGGTACGGCAGTTGCAATTACCTCATTGGGTCCTGATTTGGAGGGTCTTTTCGCAAGAATCCGGGTAAAAATTACCGGGTCCTTTGCAAAGACCGGTCAATAAAGGGTTCTGGAGTTCACCTACCGTAACCGGAGAATCTTATGCAAACTTTAAAGAAAATTTCGTTGTTCGCAGCGGCGCTGGGCCTGGCTTCCATGGTTGGCTGTGCAGCAGTAGATGATGACATCACGGTGTCAGAAGCAGTTGATGACACTGTCATCACCACCAAAGTAAAAGCCGCCCTTGTGGCAGATGACGATCTGGAAGCACGTGAAATCCAGGTTGAAACCCGCGAAGGCGTAGTGCAGCTGAGTGGTTTCGTCGATGAGCGTGATGACATCCCGAAAGCTACCCGCCTGGCAGATGGCATTGAAGGCGTGCGTTCCGTAGTGAACAACATTACCGCGCGCTAGTAGCAAGTGAAGCAGCGCCCACGATACTGTGGGCGCACTTCTTCTCCTCGCCCGCGTCACGTCCCTCCGCCACAAGGCAACGGCAGCGGCCATCACTCGTTCGATATCGCATCAGTTTGCACACGGAATCGACGCTACGCCAACCGTCCCTACCCCATGCGGAACGGTTGCCCCTCCAACAACCCAGAACTGCCCTCAATTTAACAGGCAATAATCGGCGATATCTGTTTGGCTAATGCAGGACAAACCATGTCGGCTATACTGCCCGGATACCCCCGGACCCTGTAACAACAAGAAGGCCCCCTTGGACGCTCGTGATCTCACGTTTTCGGAGTCGGACACTCCGCAACAATACCGGAAGAAACTGGCTCGCATCGCGCTCGACGGGATGTATCAGTTTGTTGCCGTACTCGACACCGATGGTGTTGTGCTGGATGCCAACCGGTCCGCGCTCGACGGCGCCGGCCTGAAGCTGGCAGCGGTAGAACACAAACCGTTCTGGCTCTGTCCGTGGTGGTCCGGATCAACCGATATCCAGCAGTCCCTGCAGCAGGCGGTTGCCCGCGCCGCGCGTGGCGAATTCATCCGCTATAACGTCGAGATAATGGGACGTGCTGCCGGCAAGGAAACCCTCCTCGTCGATTTTTCGCTGAACCCGGTGAAAGACAAGACCGACAAGGTCGTGTTCATCGTGGCCGAAGGTCGCGACCTGACCCACCCAAAGGGCCACGATCGTGAAGAAGCGGTATCAGAACTCGAAGCCACCCTGCAGGAAAATGCGCGGCTGTTGAAGGATACGCAGTCGCGGTGGGTTGCCGTCAAGGAAGAGGAGCACCGCAAGGATGAATTGCTGGCGGCCCGGGTGCATGAACTCCGCAATGGCCTCGCGCCGTTGGTCAGTGGGATGCAGATTCTTCGCATGAAACCCGATGGTGAGCAGGCCGCCAAGATCCAGTTCATGATGGATGAGCGGCTCAAGCGCCTGGTATTCCTGGTCAACAACCTGATGGAAGGTGTTGATGCCGAGGATGGTCACCACGATGACTCTGCCCAGGGAGTAGCCAAGCAGAGCAGCACCAAACAGAGCAGCAACAAAACCAATGGCACCAAACAAGAAGACAAGGCCGCGGTGCGCAAGGAGAACATCAGCCTGCAATCCATTCTTAATTCCGCGATGACCGCCAGTGCCTCCTACATCAAGGCGGGAGAGCATGTGCTGGCGCTGGACATTCCGGATGCCGATATCTGGCTGATGGCCGACTTCAATCGGCTGACCCAGGCCGTGAGCAATCTGCTGATCAATGCCGCCATCTACACAGCCAAGGGCGGCCGCATCAAGGTATCAATGCGACAGGAAGGTGATTTTGCCCATGTCGAAGTGGCGGATAACGGCAGTGGCATTGCAACCGCCATGCTCAGCAAGA
The DNA here is from genome assembly GCA_040387155.1 of Pseudomonadota bacterium. Taxonomy (GTDB): domain Bacteria; phylum Pseudomonadota; class Gammaproteobacteria; order Pseudomonadales; family Pseudohongiellaceae; genus CAILUG01. The sequence goes on from JAZKEH010000183.1 coordinate 2,044, forward strand.
TGACCGAACTGTTCACCCGGACCGACTTCGCTCCCGAGCAAGACAACGGCGTTGGCGCTGGCCTCGCGCTGGTTAACAGCCTGGTGCGTATGCAGGGCGGCTCGGTGCGGGTCGAGAGTCCCGGCAAGGGGAAGGGGAGTACGTTCACCCTCTCATTCCCTGTGACAGCCCAGAGTGTCGTGCTCGCCACCACGTCCACCCCGGAGCGCGTCGTCCCCGTTCAGAATTTCAAAGTCCTGATCGTGGACGACAATATTGAATCGGCCCAAACCATTGGCTGGATGATCGAGAAGCTCGGGCACTCCATTGAGCTGGCGCATGATGGCATTTCGGCACTGGAGAAGGCGCTGGAGATGCATCCCGAGATCATCCTGCTCGATATCGGCTTGCCGGGCAAAAATGGCTACGAAGTGTGCCGGGAGCTCCGCAAGCAGGCGGCATTCAAGGACACCCTGATCATTGCCCAGACCGGCTGGGGCCAGAAACGCGACAAGGACATGGCCCAGCTAGCGGGTTTTGACCACCACCTGACCAAGCCCTTAAGCCTTGAATCGCTTGCAGAAGTCATCGCCCGGGGGCTGCCTTACCAGTAAGGCGTTAACCATTCGTATCACGGCTGGAATCCCTCTAATACCCGCCTCGGGGAAATACCCGATTGTGCTCAGGTATTCACCCGATTGCTGTAAATCTCCCAGCCAGCCAGTTTTCACCCTGGTGCACTGGCGACTTGCGCGTGGCGCGCAAGTCCCTTGCTGGATGACCAAATCAATGCTGCCTTGCCTACCCGTAACTTTGTTGCGGCAGGTAACCTTGCCTCTACGCCTGGAGCTTTCATGAACACCCAAGTGACGCCTGCCCGTCGCAAGACCGCCCCTGCCGATGCCTCGGTGATGTCATCGTCGGATATGAAACGGCTGTTGCGAACCCTACAGGCCGTTCGCGACGGCGACTTTTCCGTGCGCATGCCCAGTGATGCGGAAGGCATCACCGGCAAGGTCGCCGACACGCTGAATGAAATCATTGCGTCCAACCAGCGCATCGCGCGTGAGATGGAGCGCGCGGGCAAACAGGTGGGCAAGGAAGGCCGTACCCAGCACCGTATTGCGGTTGATCGTCGCTCGGGTGCGTGGGGCGAAATGGAAGGCTCGTTCAATACATTGATTGATGACTTGCTGTGGCCGACCACGGAAGTGACTCGCACGATTACCGCCGTCGCGAAAGGCGACTTGTCACAAACCGTGCCGCTGGAAGTAGGCGGCCGTCCGCTCAAGGGTGAGTTCCATCGTTCTGCCTCCATCGTAAACACGATGATCGAGCAGATGAGTATTTTTACTTCTGAAGTAACGCGCGTAGCGCGCGAAGTAGGTACCGAAGGCAAGCTCGGTGGCCAGGCGTCGGTGCCTGGTGCCGCCGGTACCTGGAAGGATTTGACTGACAACGTTAACTCGATGGCCGGTAACTTGACCGGTCAGGTGCGTAACATCGCCGACGT
>JAZKEH010000184.1:0-1890 GCA_040387155.1 Pseudomonadota bacterium
CCAACACTTGCGCGCCGCGATCCGCGAACTCACCGCTCAGCTTGCTGAACTCGGCAATCTCGGTGGGACACACGAAGGTGAAGTCCTTCGGCCACGAGAACAGCACCAGCCACTTGTCGGCATACGTACTGTTGCTGATATCAGTGAAGGCCTTGGCCAGATCAAGATCGACGGTGGCTTTCAATTGGAATGCTGGAAGTTTCTGACCTACGCTCAACATGGTGTTGCTCCTGTATCAATGAATTTGCTTTGTCTTGGTTGCTTGTTCCGGGTTCCCTTGCGGGATGCCGTGCATTCTGTTGATTGACACAGGCCATGTGAAATACGACATAATCATCGCGTCGATAGACGGCATCTATGGAGAACACATGAACCTGCGCGACTGGGAATATTTTGTAGCGGTGGCTGAATACAAACATTTCGGCAAGGCAGCAGAGGCGTGTCATGTGTCGCAACCGACGCTGAGCGCGCAGCTGAAAAAACTCGAAGAGTATCTCGGCGTCAACCTGGTGGAGCGTGACAACCGCCGCGTATGGCTCACACCGGTTGGCGTTGAAATGGCCGTGCGTGCACGCCGCTTGCTGCATGAAGCCGAAGGTCTCAAGCAACTAGCGCGCAGCCAGTTCAATCCGCTGGCTGGCGATATTCGTCTCGGCGCTTTTCCAACACTGGCCCCGTATTTCTTTCCGCAGGTATTGCCGAAGGTGAAGAAGAAGCTGCCTGATCTGCGTGTATTTCTTGTCGAGGAAAAAACACAGAGTCTGTTGCAGCAACTGAGCCAGGGCGAGATTGACGCAGCACTGCTGGCCTTGCCCATCAACAAGGATCAGCTCGATGTGATTCCGGTCTGCAAGGAAGAATTTCTGTTGGCAGTGCCAAGCGCGCATCCGCTCGCACGTCGCAAGGAAATCGAGATGGATGAGCTGCAGGGGCAGAACATCATGCTGCTGGAAGAAGGTCACTGCCTGCGAGAGCAAGCACTGTCAGTCTGCCAGCTGGCAGGCGCCGGCGAGAACACCACCTTCCGCGCGAGCAGTCTGGAAACACTGCGGCAAATGGTTGTCAGCGGATTGGGCGTAACACTGATACCAGCCATGGCCGTCAACAACACACAGGACGGCATCCGTTATCTGTCTTTCAAGAATCCGCCGCTGCGTGAAATCGGTCTGGTGTTCCGTCACAGCGACTGGCGACTGCCACTGTGGCAGAAGCTGGCCCAGGTATTACGTGCTGGATAGTTGTTGCGGCCGGCTAAGCAGCAAATCTGCTAAGCAAAGCTGTTTTTATTGGTTTAATGCGCAATGTCGTTGCCGCAAGCTGCGCACCAACTCTCGCTAGAGAAAGGCATTCAAGGAGCCTGCATGAATTTCCAGCAATTGCGCATCATCAAGGAAACGGTGCGTTGCAACTTCAACCTCACCGAAGTGGCGAACCGCTTGTTTACATCGCAATCCGGCGTGTCGAAGCACATCAAGGATCTGGAAGACGAGCTGGGCATTGAGCTGTTCGAGCGCAAGGGCAAGCGTCTGCTCGGCATGACGGCACCGGGACGCGAGTTGGCGAAGATTGTCGACCGCATGTTGCTGGATGCGCAGAACATCAAGAATCTGGCCGAGCAATACAGCCAGCAGGACCAGGGCAATCTGACAGTGGCGACCACGCACACGCAGGCGCGTTATGTGCTGCCAAGCATCGTCGCGCAATTCCGTTTGCAGTATCCGAAAGTGAAACTGCATCTGCACCAGGGCAGTCCGCAGGAAATTGCGCAGCTGTTGCTTGAAGGCCGCGCCGATATCGGCATCGCTACCGAGGCGCTGGCGCAGGTGGAAGGCCTTGTGTCATATCCCTATCACAGCTGGCATCACGCGGTTGTAGTACCGGTAGGGCATC
>JAZKEH010000184.1:1900-2805 GCA_040387155.1 Pseudomonadota bacterium
TGTTGCTGGCGGGCGAAGCCGACATCGGCATTGCGACGGAGACCATTGGCAACATTGAAGGCTTGCTGACGTTCCCGTTCCACAGCTGGCACCACGGCGTTGTAGTACCGGCCGGGCATGCGCTGGAGAAGCAGGTTGCGAAACTGCACAAGGCTGGCAAGAAGCTGACGCTTGCAGCCATTGCCGCGCATCCGATCATTACCTATCACACAGGATTTACCGGTCGTGCGTCGATTGAGAAGGCATTCCAGGAAGCGGCGTTGACACCGGAGATTGTGCTGTCAGCACTCGATGCCGACGTCATCAAATCCTATGTTGAACTCGGCATGGGGATAGGGATTGTGGCCGAGATGGCATTCAACCCCGAACGTGACACCACGCTGCGCTTGCTCGAGTGCTCGCATCTGTTCCCGGCCAATGTCACGCGCATTGCTGTGCGGGAGGGCCAGTTGCAGCGGCACTTTGCTGATCACTTCATTTCGTTGTGCAAACCGGAAGGCACGCCCGACGCCTGAACGGCGTCGAGTAGTCATGGTTGAGGGGTTGGTCGAAGTTGGCCGACTCTTGTTGACGGTCTACTGAAAGCCTAACCGCGCAGATTTTTCTGCACGAACTCCCAGTTGATCAACTTGTCACAGAACGCGGTCAGAAAGCCGTCGCGCTTGTGCTGGTAGTCGAGGTAGTAGGCGTGCTCCCACACATCGGCTACCAACAATGGTTTGGCACTGCTGGTCAGTGGAGTGTCGGCATTGGCAGTGGCGGTGATCTTGCAATGACCGTCATCCAGCACCAACCAGACCCAGCCTGAGCCAAAGCGGCCAACACCGGCTTCGATAAACTTGGTGCGGAAGTTCGCCCAGTCACCGAAATCACGGTTGATCATGTCGAGTACGGGGCCGGCAGCC
>JAZKEH010000185.1:0-9364 GCA_040387155.1 Pseudomonadota bacterium
GTCGCCGAATACGGTGTTGATCTGGTTGCTGAGATTCTGTGCTGTTGTGAAATCGGCCTGATGCAGGTTCAGTGTCAGTGCTGGTACCGGCGCGTCGAACGCCGACAGCACTTCGCGTTCCACCGTCGCACCGTTGGGCACACGGCCGCTGCTCGGAATGTTTACCGTGATCTGCGAACCGTCTTCGCCCTGGATACCGAAGCCACCGACGATCAGGTTGCCCTGCGCCATCGCATAGACCTGGCCATCGACCCCTTTCAGCGGCGTCATCAGCAAGGCGCCACCGCGCAGGCTGGCTGCGTTGCCAATCGACGACACCGTGATATCGATGGTCTGGCCGGCTTTCGCAAACGGCGGCAGTTCGGCGTGCACCATCACTGCGGCAACGTTCTTCAGCTGTGGGTTGATGTTCTCGGGAATGTTGACGCCAAGCTGCGCCAGCATGCTCTTCATGCTCTGCACGGTGAACTGTGTTTGCGAGGTCTGGTCGCCGGTGCCGTTGAGACCCACCACCAGGCCGTAGCCAACCAACTGGTTCATGCGCACGCCAGCGATGGACACCATGTCCTTGATACGTTCGGCTTGTACCTGGAACGGACTGGCGATGAGCGCCAGCATGCAACAGTGTGCGAGCCAGCGGCGGAAACTTCTGTTCATTGTCTTCATCGTTGTGTCCAGAAAAAGCAATCAGTGAGAATCAGGTGTCAGAGTCGTATCTGTTCGGTGCTGCAAAATAGTGGTCAAGCAAATCGTTGTTCCAGTCGTAGATATAATCAGAACGGACGCAGCGGACTGAACAATATCCGCCCTACCCAACCGACAAGGCTGGCATGGTGCTGGGTGCCCTTGCCGCTGTAGGAGATGCGCGCATCGGCGACCTGGGTTGACAGAATCGTGTTGCTCGGACGCACATCACGTGGACGCACAATGCCGTCGAGGCGGATGTATTCCTCGCCGTTGTTGATTTCGATCCACTTCTCGCCCTGCACGCGCATGTTGCCGCCCGGCAGTACCTGGGTAACGGTGACCGTGATGCTGCCGCTCAAGCTATTGCTCTGGCTGGCGCCGCTTTCGCCGGTAAAGGTGTTGGACGCGCCAATGTCGAGACCAAGATCAGTACGGTTATCCAATCCAACCAGCGGTGGGTCAACCGAGATGCCAGTGCTTTGGTTGACGTTGCTGTCGGAACTCTTGATGCCCGAGGTCTGCTCTACCAGCATGACGGTGAGGATGTCACCGACACGTCGTGCCTTGATGTCTTCAAACAACGTGAGTTCAGTGCCGGCACTGTAGATGGCACCATTGATCGGCACCGGCGGCATGCGTGGCTGTTCAATGGTTTCGATGACGACTTCGTTGTTGCTGCCCATCGTGGCGCAGCCACTCATCAGCAGCACAGCGCCGGCTACCCATAACAACGTGCCCGCCACCCACAAGTGACCGATCAACTTCTTGTTCGTCAATTTGCGTGCGAATTCGCGTGTCATTGTCTTGTCCTCATTCATGGCGGCTGCTCGCGTGTTGCGGATTACAGGTTGTTGTTGACGAACTGCAGCATCTGGTCGCTGGTCGCAATCGCTTTCGAGTTCATCTCGTAGGCGCGTTGCGTTTCGATCATGCTGACCAACTCTTCCACTACGTTGACGTTGGAGCCTTCAACGAAACCCTGCATCACGGTGCCAAGACCGTTGACGCCGGGGGTGCCGGTTTGCGGCGCGCCGCTGGCGCTGGACTCAATGTACAAGTTGCTGCCCATCGGTTGCAGACCGGCCGGGTTGACGAAGTCGACCAGCTGCAGCGAGCCCACTTGCGTGGTATTCGCCTGACCCGGCTGACGTACCGACACGGTGCCGTCAGTGCCGATTGTGATCGACATGGCATCCGACGGAATCGTGATGTTCGGCTGGATCGCGTAGCCACTGGACGTTACCAACGCGCCCTGGCTGTCGACCTGCAGACCACCGTCACGCGTGTAGGCAATGTTGCCGTCGGGCAGGACCACTTGCAGGAAGCCCTTGCCGTCGATGCCGACGTCGAGCGGGTTCTGTGTCTGCGACATGGCGCCCTGGCTGAACAGTTTCTCGGTTGCCACAGTGCGCACACCGGTACCGATCATCAAACCTGTTGGATACAGGGTTTCCTGCGACGACTGCGCGCCGACCTGACGCTGGTTTTGATACAGCAGATCTTCGAACACGGCGCGCGTGCGCTTGAAGCCGGTGGTACTGGCGTTGGCCAGGTTGTTGGAGATCACCGACATCTTGGTCTGTTGCGCATCAAGACCGGTTTTTGCAATCCAGAGACTCTGGTTCATGGCATTCCTCTTCAGTCGGTAACGTGTTCGTGTTTATAAAACGTTTGAAAAATCTGTTATCCATTCATGCGGAGAACGCTGGCAAGCGAGCTCGAGTTCTCTTCCGCGGAATTCATCAACTGCACCTGCGCTTCGAACTGGCGCGCAAGGTCCATCATCTTCAGCATCTCGCCCACTGCATTGACGTTGCTGCCTTCAAGGGTGCCGGTCTGCAGCTTCACCGTTGCATCAGGATCAGCAATGGCGCCGCGTGCAAGCCGCAATATGCCGTCGTTACCGCGACCCATCAGGCGTTCGTCAGGCAACGCCAGCTTGATGCGGTCAATGACGACGCGCGTCGTGATGTCCTGGCCCTGCGGCTGGATCGACACAGTACCGTCAGTGCCGATCTCGATGTTCTGGAACGGCGGCAGCGCAATCGGGCCGCCTTCACCCAATACAATCTGGCCGGCACCGTTGGTGATCTGGCCGAAGGCATCAACGCGCAAATCGCCGCGGCGTGTGTAGCCTTCAGAGCCATCGGGCGCCTGTACGGCAATCCAGCCTTCGCCATTGATGCTGATGTCGAGCGGATTGCCCGTGGTGCGCACCATGCCCTCTGCCAGATCCGGCGTACTGCTGAGGCCATTGATGTCTTCCAGGCTGCTGATGTGCACGAGCTCCGCGCGGAAGCCGTCAGTGCTGGCGTTGGCGAGGTTGTTGGCGTTGATGGCCTGCGCCTTCATCACCTGACGCGCGCCTGCCATTACGGTTCCGAGCAGTTCACTCATTTTCTATCTCCGGCGTAAATAGGTGTCAGAGTCATATTTCGTTGCTAAATGGGTGTCAGAGTCATATTTCCGTTCGGAATACGTCTCTGACACCTATTTACGATTAGCGCATGTTGATCACGGTCTGCGTGATCGTGTCTTCGGTCTGGATGACTTTGGCGTTGGCCTGGAAGTTACGTTGCGCCACGATCATGTCGACCAGCTGCTGGGTGACTTCGACGTTGGAATCTTCGAGGGCACCCGACTGCACGGTGCCGAGACCTGCACTGCCGGGGCCGCTGATGGCGGGCTGACCGGAGGCAAAGGTTTCAGCCCATACGGTGCTGCCGAGTGGCTGCAGGCCGGCGAGGTTGGAAAAGTTGGCCAGCGCGATCTGTCCGAGCGCTCGCGCCTGGCCATTGGTGTAACGGGCATACATGATGCCCTTGTCACCGACTTCCACCCCACGCAACTGACCGGTCGTGTAACCATCCTGTTCAAGGTTGTTCACACTGAATTCATTGCCGAACTGCGTCATGCTCGACATGTCGATCGTAAGATCCTGTGCGGCCGCACCGCTGGCGACCCCGGCAGCATCAAGCGGCACCCAACCGGTGACGTTGAATTCAAGCGGCAGGCTTGCGGCCGGCAGCGTGCCGTCATCGTTGAAGGTAATCGTATTGGTGCCACCGACAGACACACCGTCGATCAGCATGTTCATGTCCCAGGCATTCGGCGTCGCGCTCTTGACGAAGTAGAAGCTCTGCACGTGCGAGTTGCCGAGGCTGTCGAAGATAGTGGCGGAAGTACTCGAGTTGAACATATCCGGATCAGGCGCAGTCGGCGGTGTGCCGAACGCATCGAAACCACCGGCCGGCCAGGCGACCAGCGGTGCCTGTGCGCGTGAGTCGAGGTTGGCGAGGATGCCGATGTTGGCAGTCTCTTTCGGCTGGATCAGTGCGGTGTCGATGTGCAACTGGCCCATTTCACCGGTGATAGCGCCTTCGTCAGTGGTCTTGAACACCATCAGCTTGTTGCCGTTGGGGTTGACGACGAAGCCGCTGCGATCAACCTGGAAGTTGCCGGCGCGGCTGTAGACCTTGGTGCCGTTGTCGTTCAATACAAAGAAGCCACTGCCGTTGATGGCCATGTCGAGCACGTTGTCGGTGAAGCTGATGTTGCCCTGGCTGAAGCTCTGGTTGACGCCGACGACCGATACGCCCTTGCCAGCGGTGTCGTTGGCAGAACCCAGCAAACTGGTCGTGAAGACGTCGGCGAATTCACCGCGTGCCGTTTTGAAACCGGTGGTGCCGGCGTTGGCAATGTTGTTGCCGATGATGCCGAGGCTGATGCTGGAAGCTTTGATGCCGGAGACTGCTGTATCGAATGACATGGATGAGTCCTCTGTTGTTACTTCTTTGTTTGGTTTTAAGACGTTGTTTGTCGTTTGGCTTGTTGTTAGCGGTACTGCGAAATCTGCGAGAGGTTGACGCGGCGTTGACCAGCGAGTTGCAGCTCAACGCTCTTGTCGCCGGTGAACACACTTTCGACCGTGTTGTAGAGCTGCAGCGGTACGGCTTGCTGTTCGCCTTCCACCAACGCAGTGGCAGTGATGACGTAATCGCCAGCGGCCTGGGTTTCGCCGCGTTCGTTGGTGCCATCCCACTGGAAGGCGTGGATACCAGCCTTGAAGCCAGCGCTGTCGATGGTCTTGACGAGCGCACCGGCGGGATCGCGTACCTGGATATTCAGACCCGACGCGAACTCGGGCACGGCGAGACGGCCGTTCACTGGCGTGGCGGCGTCGTAGGCAACGACGTTGCTGTCGGTCAGCACCTGACGACCCACCAGCGACGCAGCCTGCATGGCCTGCGACGCCGACAGACCACCGGCAATGCCTTCGAACGAGGTGCCGAGTTTGTCGATGCCATTCACCATGCTGAACTGCGCGATCTGCGCCAGGAACTCGCCGTTGTCAGACGGGTTGCCCGGGTCCTGGTTCTTCATCTGCGCAACCAGCAGCTTCATGAAGTCATCCTGGCCGAGTTGCTTCTTCGGCTGGTTGACGTTCGAAGTCATCGTGGGGGGGAACAGTTGGTCAATATTCATTTTGTCTTCCCGTTATGTCGTCAGTTACTTTTGCTTGCCGAAATTTGTTTGCTCAGGAAACGCCTTGGCGTTTCCGAAAAAAGTTAGTTACCGAGTGCGAGAGTACGCATCAGCAAATCCTTCGAGGTGTTCATCACTTCCACGTTGGCCTGGTAGCTGCGCGTGGCCTGCACCATGTTCGTCATCTCTTCCACCATGTTGACGTTGGCGAGGTAGATGTAGCCTTCGGAGTCGGCGAGCGGATGCTCAGGCATGCGCTGACGTTCAACGTTGGCCTGGCTCTCGGCCATGCTGGTGATCTGAACGCCAGAAGTTTCGCCGCTGGCAAGACTTGCTTGTTCGAGTAGCGGCGCAAAGATCGGGCGCTTGGCGCGGTAGGCGGTTTCTTCGCTGCCGGTGACGACCTGCGAGTTCGCCATGTTCTGCGCAATCATGTCGAGCGAACGGCTCTGCGCGTTAAGTGCAGTGCCGGCGATGCGGTAAATGCCAGTCAGACCACTCATCGTTATTCTCCCTTGATGGCCAGCCGCAGTCCGCGGATGGTGCCATTCAGAAATTGCAAACTGGTTTGGTATTGCACGGCGTTCTCGGAGAAGGCGGCTTGTTCGATCTCTTCTTCCACCGTGTTGCCGTTCTGTTTTGTTTTTGTAGGCAGGCGATACATCGTCGTGCCGACTTCATTCTTGTCGACCAGTGAGATGTGGCCTTCGTCAGTGGCAGCGAGACCAGAGGTAGTGCCTTGCATCGCGTCACGCAGCGTGGCGGAAAAATCGTAGTCGCGTGCCTGGTAGTTCGGCGTATCCGCATTGGCAATGTTGGCGGCCAGCACACTGCTGCGTTGCGAACGCAGCATCAGTGCGGCGGGAGATATCCCGAAGGCCTTGTCCAGCAGATTCATTACGAAGTCCTCAAGTCTGTCAGCTTTTTGTCGATATACAGTGTGACAACAGGGCTGGAGCAAGAGCTGTGCCAATCGCGGTTTGACGCGATAAAGACAGTTTGGAACAGCAAAAGCGGCAACAAAGGAAGCGGGCAGTTGCGAAAGCGGCAATGGCTTGCCGCTTTTTGTCGTGTGCTTGCCGCCTGAAGACGGAGCGGCCGCGAAACAGGTGCCACCCACGCATTTGCTGGCAGCGGAAATATGACTCTGACACCTATTTACGGGTCGGAAATATGACTCTGACACCTATTTATTTTGACGTGTGGTTTTGCGCGGACGGGTGTGCAACACCCGGACCAACAGGATTAATCAAGGAAAGATGAATTTTGCCTAAAGGAAACTTGTGACCGCGTCGTAATTGCTACCAAGGCATAGCTATTCCCCTTATTGGAGAGGCGAATGCCTCCCAACACAAACGCACACAAGACAGGTACGCAACGTGGAAATTTCAGCATCTGCCCGCCCGGCCAAAGGTGGCTTCGCACAGCTTTTTTCCTTCAGAAACATGTCGTTGGCACGCAAGTTCGGCGTCGTGTCTGGCATTCTGATTTTTGGTTTTGCTGCGTTGGCTGCCGCGTATTACCGCGTCAACACGGTCAACACCAAGGCGACTGACGACACGCGCCGCATCACCGAATTTGGTGAACTGGTCGACAAAATCAATATCAACTTCCTCGACATGCGTCGGCTGGAAAAAGATTTCATCATCGACCAGGACCCGACCGTCCTCGAAGGCCACAGCGGCTTGCTCGGCCAGATCGAAACCGGCATCGCCGATATTTTGGCGGACCCGCCCTCGCCGGAAGTGAACACGCTGCTGGAAGACATGTCGTCCTACCTCGGCCTCTACAAGGGCGCCTTCAATGAAATGTCGGCGTCGATGGAACAGGCCGGCCTCAATGCCGAAAGCGGTTACCTCGGCGATCTGAATTCCAGCGCCGCCAACATCAACGAGCTTGTCACCGGCGAAGGCGCCAGCGATCTGCAGCTGTCGTTGCTGAAAATCCGCGAGCAGGAACGCCTTTATCTGGAAGACCCGAAGCAGGAATACCTGGACCTTATCCTGGCGGAGAAGGACGTGTTCGTCGACCTGCTGTCGAACTCGCGTCTTGATGCCGATACCCGTCTCTTTATTACTGACGACTTCGATGCCTACATCGCGTCCCTGCAGGCCTATGGTGAAAGCCTGGTGCGCTTGCTTGAACAGCGCCAGACCTTCTCCGACGTAGCGCTGGAGTTCACGCCACTGCTGGCATCGATGAAGGAAACCAAGGAAACCCTGCTGGCCTCTACCCGCGAAAGCGCCGAAGCCAGCTCCAGCCAGATTTCGATGATCTTCGTGGCAATCGTTGCCATCGTCGCCATCGTCGTCAACGTCGCCTTCTTCAGCATCTCCCGCATCATCAGCGCGCCGCTGCAGCGTGCCGTGCAGGTATCAGCGGCCATTGCCCGCGGCGAACTCGACAATGAAGTGCGTGTCACCAGCCGCGATGAAGCCGGCGCCTTGTTGCAGGGTCTGAATGACATGCAGGTGCAGTTGCGCGAACAGAAAGCCGAGTTGCAGGTGCAGATGGCAGAAGTACAGCGCCGTGCCGAAGAAAGCGCCCGCATGGCCGACGAGCAGACCCGCCTGATGCAGGAACAGGCCAACATGGCGATCGAGCAGACCCGCATTGCCACCGAGAACGGCCGCATCAAACAGGCACTCGATGGCGTCAGCTCGCCAGTACTGATGCTGGATGCCGACCTCAAGATCATTTATCACAACAACGCTGCCACCGCGATGTTCAACGAAGGCCAGAGCGAGATTCGCACGGCAATGCCGAGCTTCTCTGCTGCCAACCTGCTTGGCCGTGGTCTCGACGCGCTGTACCCGAGCAGCAGCCAGGAAGCCGGCAAACTGCGCGGCCTGACCCGTCCGGAAACCAGCGATCTGAAACTGGGTGCACGTCACTACCGCATCACCGTCAGCCCGGTAAGCGATTCGCTCGGCAAACGCATCGGCACTGTCGCCGAGTGGCAGGACCGCACTACTGAAGTGGCCGTTGAAGACGAAGTCCAGAGCATAGTGCGCGGCGCGATGCGCGGCGACCTGAGCCGTCGTCTCAACCTGCAGAACAAGCGCGGCTTCTTCCATGACCTCAGCCAGGGCGTGAACCAGCTGACACAAGTAGCCGAAACCGTCATCAAGGAAACCGTCTCTGTACTGGGCGGCGTTGCCAAGGGCGACCTCACCCACATGATGGATGGCAACTTCGAAGGCCTGTTCGCCCAGCTGAAAACTGACGTCAACGCGACCATCCAGAAATTGACCGGTGTCGTCAGCGACATCCAGGTCTCCGCAGGCCAGCTCGAATCCGTGGCCAGCGAAATTACCGACACCAATGGCGAAGTCTCCCGCCGCACCGAGCAACAAGCTGCCTCCCTGGAAGAAACGGCGGCTGCCATCGAAGAGATGACAGCCACCGTCCGCCAGACGGCCGGCAACACTGTGGAAGCCAACAAGCTGGCCGATGAAGCCCGCACCAAGGCCGAAGCCGGTGGCCAGATCGTGGGCCAGGCGATTGCTGCCATGACCGACATCAACAACAGCTCGAAACAGATCATCAACATCATCGGCGTTATCGACGAGATCTCGTTCCAGACCAACCTGCTTGCGCTCAACGCGGCTGTCGAAGCAGCCCGCGCGGGTGAACAGGGTCGCGGCTTCGCAGTAGTAGCCGATGAAGTGCGCAAACTGGCGGCACACAGCGCCAGCGCGGCGAAAGAAATCAAACAGTTGATCGACCACAGCGACCGTCAGGTAACGCGCGGCACCGAGTTGGTCAACAAGTCCGGCGAATCGCTGACCTCCATCGTCAGCTCGATCAAACGGGTGTCGACGATCATTTCCGAGATCGCCACGGCGAGCCAGGAACAGGCCGACGGCATCGAACAGGTCAACGCGTCCATCCGCAACATCGATGAAGGCACCCAGCAGAACGCCTCGATGGTTGAGAAATCAACCAACTCGATCAGCACGATGAGCGACGAGGCCGAGAAACTCAGCGAAATCATGAAGTTCTTTACGACCAGCCAGCACGCGGCTGGTCAGAAGAAAGGTGGTTCAACGTTGCAGGACCGCGCGCGTCTGCGGGCAGTGTAAGGACGGCAGTAGTTGTAAAGAAGTCTAGTACAAGAACGTTCAAGCACTCGAAAGACACAACCCTGTCGGTGACGCCAGGGTCAAGGAAACAAAGAAATACCCTAACC
>JAZKEH010000186.1:0-7411 GCA_040387155.1 Pseudomonadota bacterium
CGTATCCAGAACTCGATGGGCGATGTAACCCAGATACTCAGCGAGACACTGAAAGGCCTCAAGGTAATCCGTACCTTCGGCGCCGAGCAGCAACAAGCTCAGCGCTTCAGCGAAGCCAGCCAGCGCAATACCCGACAGAATCTGAAGCTTTCTCTGACAGCCGCCATTAGTGCGCCGGTTATCCAGACCATCGTTGGTTGTTCCTTCGCCTTGCTGTTGTGGTTGGCACTGGCGCCGCAGTACCAGGGTTTGATGTCGCCGGAGGAATTCATCGGTTTTCTCGTGACTGCCGGCATGTTGTTCAAACCTGTACGACAGACATCCAAGGTCAATGCCGATATCCAGAAAGGATTGGCCGCCGCAGCGTCCATCTTTGCGGTGATTGATGAAGCTGGCGAGCAGGATAGCGGCAGCCATGAAACTGCGCGGGTGCAAGGGAAGGTGGAGTTCCGCAATGTCGGATTTGCCTATCAAGGTGGAGAACCGGTGTTGCATGACATCAATCTGCTTTGCGAACCCGGCAAGACAGTGGCCATCGTTGGTCAGTCCGGTAGTGGCAAGACCACGCTCGTCAATTTGCTGCCGCGTTTTTATGAACTTCACGGTGGCGACATTTTGCTGGATGACCACTCACTGCGTGATTACAAGCTCGCGAACCTGCGCCATCAGATTGCATTAGTAGGGCAGCAGGTCGTGTTGTTCAACGGCAGCGTACGCGACAACATCGCCTATGGTGAGCTGGCCGGTACCAGTGAAGCAGCACTGCTGGCAGCGCTGAAACATGCCCATGCGATGGAGTTCATTCGTGAATTGCCGCAAGGCCTCGACACCGTCGTTGGCGATGATGGCCTGTTGTTGTCCGGCGGTCAGCGGCAGCGTCTGGCCATTGCGCGCGCCTTGTTGAAGGATGCACCTATTCTCATTCTCGACGAAGCAACGTCTGCGCTCGACAGTGCTTCGGAGCGGCACATCCAGGATGCCCTGCAACATTTGATGCAGGGACGTACCACGCTTGTCATCGCCCACCGGCTTTCGACCATTGAAGCCGCCGACAAGATTGTGGTTATGGACAAGGGGCGCATCATTGAGAGCGGCACTCACCAAAGTCTGCTGGCACTCAACGGTATGTATGCCTCGCTGCACCGGCTGCAATTTGCCGAAGTGGTCGCCGAATGAGCACGCGGTACCCATAGCCATGAAGCGCTGGCTCAGTGAAGCCTGGTACAACGACTCCTTCCTGGTCAAATTGCTGTTGCCGCTGAGCTGGCTGTTTGGCGCAGTCGCTGTGCGCAAACGCCAACAGGCGCTGCATAACCAGTGGCAGGCGGGCGTTCCGGTAATCGTTGTTGGCAACATCACCGCCGGCGGCACTGGCAAGACGCCGGTTTGCGTGGCCTTGGCGCAACATTTCATCGCACAGGGCAAACGTGTCGTGGTGATCAGTCGTGGTTATGGCGGTTACTCGACCCAGTATCCCGTGGTTGTCACCACCGGTTCTGATCCAGCCAAGGTCGGTGACGAGCCGGTGCTGATGGCGCGCCAGAGCGCTTGTGCCGTTGTGGTGGATCCGGTGCGCGTACGTGCTGCCAAATTGGCCGTAGCGCAACTGCAAGCAGAGATAATCATCAGTGACGACGGTCTGCAGCACTACGCGCTGGCACGTACCATTGAAATCGCCGTGATTGACGGTGCACGCGGACTCGGCAACCAGCTGTTGCTGCCAGCCGGGCCGCTGCGTGAGCCAACAGCGCGTTTACAAACCGTGGATTACGTCATCGTCAATGGCCCATTGCAGCGACCGTTTGCCGCCCCCATAAAGCAGCAAGTCGCCTTGCAACTGCAGCCGGGCAACCTCGTCAACCTGGTAAACGGTGAGCAGCTCAGCCCGGCGCAGTGGCTGCAACGGCATGGCGCTACCAGGACCGTGCATGCCGTCGCCGGCATCGGCAATCCGGCACGTTTTTTCGCAAGCCTGCAGCAACTTGGCTTTGTTATCATGCCGCACGCCTTTGACGATCATCATGCCTACCAGCCGACGGACCTGACGTTTGCGGCCGACGCGGCGGTCGTCATGACGATGAAGGACGCCGTGAAGTGCCAGCGTTTTGCCAGCCCGCATTGGTGGGCACTGGACGTGGCAGCCGTGCTGCCCGCTGACTTTCTGATGGATCTCGAGAACAGGATTGCATGTTGAATCCTGCCCATGCACTGTCGATAAACAACAGGTAATCCTATGTTGGACAAAAAATTGCTGGCCATCCTGGCCTGCCCCCTTTGCAAGGGCAATCTGCACTACGACCAGGCGACACAGGAACTGCTGTGTTTTGCCGATAGCCTCGCGTTTCCGATTCGCGACGGCATTCCCGTCATGCTCGACAACGAAGCGCGCGTGATCAGTGCAGAGGAAAAGGAGCAGCGGAAGCAGTCGGGAACAATCCAGAATCAGCCATGAGTACGTCACCAAACTTCATTGCCGTTATTCCGGCGCGCTATCAGTCCAGTCGCTTGGCCGGCAAGATGTTGCTCGACATTGCCGGTCAGCCGATGATCCTGCACGTCGCCAGGCGTGTGCAGCAGAGTCTTGCCAGTGCAGTGTACGTAGCGACTGACGATGATCGTATTCGCAGTGTGTGCGAACAGGCAGGCGTCAACGTTTGCATGACCAATCCCGCTCATCAATCGGGTACTGATCGCATTGCGGAAGTCGCACAGCAACTCGGCCTCACCCGCGACACCATTGTCGTCAATGTGCAGGGCGATGAACCGTTGATTCCACCCGCCGTTATCAATCAGGTCGCGGTCAACATGGCGGCACGACCACAAACCGGTATCTGCACGCTGTATTCGGATATTCACGATGAAGCCGAATTCCGCAATCCGAATGCAGTCAAGCTGGTGACGGATGCCGAAGGCAATGTCCTGTATTTCTCGCGGGCCTCGATTCCCTGGCCGCGTGATGGTCATGACACTGGAACCGTGTGGGGCAAACGACACATCGGTCTGTATGCCTACCGCGTCAATGTGCTGCAGGACTTCGTGCGCTGGCCGCCGAGTCCGCTCGAGCAATTGGAAAAGCTGGAACAACTGCGTGCGATGACGCAGGGAGTGAGCATTCATGCCGAACGTTGTGTCGAAGCCATTCCGCCTGGCGTTGATACTGCGGAAGACCTTGCACTGGTACGCCAGCTGCTGGCTGTACGGAACTAACGATGACGGTGCCGGTAACGCTTCCCATCAAGGTGTTGATGGTCTGCCTTGGCAATATCTGCCGTTCCCCAACCGCAGAAGGGGTGTTGCGAAAACTGATTCAGGAACAGGGCTTGCAACAGTTCGTCGAAGTCGATTCGGCCGGCACCAGTGATTGGCACCATGGCGAAGGGCCTGATGCACGCACGGTACGCGCTGCCAACAAGCGTGGTTACGAATTGGAGCCATTGCGTTCACGCCAGGTTACTGAACGCGATTTCGTCGATCACCATTATATTCTGGCAATGGATGCGCAAAACCTGCGTGACTTGCAGGCTATCTGCCCACCCTTGCATCGATCCAAACTCGGAATGTTGTTGCAGTACGGCGACACCGGCCAGAGCAACGTACCGGATCCGTATCAATGTACGTTGGCAGCTTTTGAAGAGGTGCTTGATCTGTGCGAACAGGCATGTGCGGCCTTTCTGCAACATCTGGTGAAGACGCATGACTTGCCGGCGCAGCGAGGCAAACCATGACGCCGCAGGCACTGGCAATCCAGGAAAATGCGGACCTGCGCCACCTCAATACTTTCCATGTATCGGCGAAGACGCGTTACCTGGTCAGTATTACAGCGACGTCGCAGTTGCAGGCTGTGTTGCAATGGCAACGAGAGCATGCCATTCCGTTCATGCTGATCGGGCAGGGCAGCAACATCCTGTTCAAGGCCGATTACCCAGGCCTCATCATCGAGTTGCACAGCAAGGGCATCAATGTCGTCAACAGTTCGGAAGAGCATGTCGATGTTGAAGTACAGGCAGGAGAGATTTGGCATGACTTCGTGGTCCACGCCTTGCAGCAAAATTGGTACGGGTTGGAAAACCTGTCGTTGATCCCCGGCACCATCGGCGCGGCCCCTGTGCAGAATATCGGTGCCTATGGTGTCGAGGTGAAGGACACCTTGTTGCATCTTGATGCCTTGGAACTGGCTACTGGCCAGTTGCGCCGTTTCACCAATGCCGACTGCAATTTCAGTTACCGTCAGTCGTTCTTCAAGCAGGAAGGCAAGGACCGTTTTATCATCTGCGCCGTTACATTCCGCCTTCCGCGCCAGCCACGACTCAAACTCGATTACCCGGCATTGAAGACTGCGCTGGCCAATGTACCCTCAACACAACTGACACCGCAGTTGGTCAGCGAAACCGTGTGCAGAATTCGCCGCAGCAAACTGCCGGATCCCGGCGTGCTTGGCAATGCAGGCTCTTTTTTCTGGAACCCGCATGTCGACAGGCAGCAACATGCGCACCTGCAAACACAGTTTCCGGGGATGCCGGGTTATGCTGACAATGACGGTATCAAGATTCCCGCGGCCTGGTTGATAGAGCAGGCCGGTTGGAAGGGCTACCGCGAAGGGGATGTTGGCGTACACAAGGATCATGCGCTGGTGTTGGTGAATTACGGCAAGGCCACTGGCGCTGAACTGGTCGCGCTATCAGAAAAAATCCAGGCCTCGGTGCTTGCCAAATTCGGCATTCAGTTGTGGCCTGAAGTCCGCATAGTCTGACCGGCAACTGCCAGCAGAACACAGGTACGAACGACGCTATGAGTGCCTTCGATCATCAAGCCTTCCTGCAGCACGCCAGCATCAAGCCTGGCGTGTATCGCATGCTGGACGCAGAAGGGGAGACGCTCTATGTCGGCAAGGCAAAGAGTCTCAAGAAGCGACTGACATCCTACTTCCGTGCATCAGGCCTCGACAGCAAAACCATGGCGCTGGTCAGTCGTATCCATACGATCGAAACCACAATCACCAGCAGCGAAACTGAAGCGCTGTTGCTGGAACAGAACCTGATCAAGGACAAGCGCCCGCCTTACAACATTCTGTTGCGCGACGACAAATCCTATCCGTACATTTACTTGTCTTCGAAGGATGCCTATCCGCGCTTTGCGTTGCACCGCGGTGCGCGCAAGGAGCCGGGGGATTACTACGGACCTTTTCCAAGTGCCAGTGCGGTACGCGAGTCGCTTGCCGTGCTGCAGAAAGTTTTCCACGTGCGCCAGTGTGAAGACAATTTTTTTCGCAATCGCACACGCCCCTGCCTGCAGTACCAGATCAAGCGCTGCTCAGGCCCCTGCGTGAACCTGACGACGCCGGAAGCCTATGCTGAGGATGTGCGTCACTCCGTCATGTTCATTGAAGGTCACAATGATGATGTGACCAAGGAGTTGGCCGTGCGCATGCAAGCGTTATCGGAGCAGCTGCGTTTTGAAGAAGCCGCCACCCTGCGCGACCAGGTGCGTGATTTGCGTTTGATCCAGGAACGCCAGTATGTGGATGGTGAGAAGGGTGATGTGGACGTATTGGCCCTGGTGGAAGCGGCTGGCGTGGTTTGCATACACGTAATGCTGTTCCGCGACGGCCGCTTGCTGGGCAGCCGTAATCACATTCCGAAATTCGTGCTGGAAACCACACCCGCTGACCAGTTGCACGCCTTTATCGGGCAGTACTACCTCAGTGCCAATCAGCAATTCGCGCTGCCGCGGGAGGTGATTTGCAACGTAGAGCCCACCGAGGCAGATAGCCTGGAGGCTGCACTATCCCAGGTAGCCGGGCGCCAGGTGCGGATTTCATCCAATGTGAAAAGTCACCGTCAAAAGTGGCTTGAAATGGCACTGACCAATGCCGCGCAAGGCGTACAGGACAAGCTCAATTCGCGACAGAATATCGAGCGACGCTTTTCCGCACTGACCGATGCCCTGCAGTTGCCGAAGCTTCCGCAAAGGCTGGAGTGCTTCGATATCAGTCATAGCAGCGGCGAAGCCACAGTAGCGTCCTGTGTCGTGTTCGACCAGAACGGCCCGCTGAAGTCCGATTATCGTCGCTTCAACCTCGAAGGCATTACGGCTGGCGACGACTATGCCGCGATGAAGCAGGCACTGACACGTCGCTTCACCCGGCTGCTGAAAGGCGAGGCCAAGTTGCCGGATATCCTGTTGATCGATGGCGGCCTGGGACAGTTGAAGCAGGCGGAAGAGGTCCTCAAGGAACTGGCCGTTGAAGGCGTGCTGATGATTGGCATTGCCAAGGGCATCAGCCGACGCGCAGGCCAGGAGACGCTGATCATGGGGCAGTCCCATCTCGAACTGGCGTTGCCGCAGGAATCACCCGCCTTGCACCTGCTACAGCACATCCGCGACGAGGCCCATCGCTTTGCCATCACGGCTCACCGCCAGCGGCGCGGCAAGGTACGCAACAAGTCCATGCTGGAGGAAATACCCGGTATCGGCGCCAAAAAACGCAAGGAATTGCTGCAACATTTCGGCGGATTGCAGGAAATCCGTCGAGCCAGTATCGAGGATCTGCAACGTGTTTCCGGCATCAGTCGGCAGCTCGCCGAAACGGTATACGAATATTTACACAGCGCGTGAGGCAAGAGGTTAGAATCCGGTAAAAACGAGCCTCCTCGACTGCATGTATTCATGAACCTCGCCAACTTCTTCACCTGTCTACGGGTAATGCTGATTCCCGTTTTCATGCTGGTCTATTACAGCTCCTTCCCCTGGCATCACTTCGTGGCGTCCGGCATTTTCATCGTGGCCTGTATAACCGACTGGCTGGACGGCCATACGGCGCGTCGTCTCAAGCAAACGTCCCGTTTCGGCGCCTTTCTTGATCCCGTTGCCGACAAACTGCTGGTCGCCATTTCTCTGGTTATTCTGGCTGCCAGCTATCCGAGTCCGTGGTACGTGATCCCGGCGGCCCTGATTGTGGCGCGTGAGGTGTTGGTCTCGGCATTGCGCGAATGGATGGCCGACCAGCAACAACGCGATGCGGTCAAGGTCGGCATGATCGGCAAGTGGAAAACGACGGTTCAGATGCTTGCATTGGGCGTGCTGCTGGCCACCGATCTGCAGGGACCGGTCTGGTTCTGGGGTCTCGGCTATTTGTTGATCAATGCGGCTGCGGTACTGGCCTTGTGGTCGATGTTTATTTACCTCAGCAGCGCATGGCCTCTGTTAAAAAACGGCATGAAATAGGGTTGACATAAAGGCTTCAAAGATTAGAATGGCGACCTCTTTACACGAGCCCACGCCTTCTGGTTTCAGGCTTTCAAAAGCGTCCCAACGCTTTGAAACGCTTCAGGATGTCGACACGGGCGAATCTGGTAAATGCGGGAATAGCTCAGTTGGTAGAGCACGACCTTGCCAAGGTCGGGGTCGCGAG
>JAZKEH010000187.1:0-3091 GCA_040387155.1 Pseudomonadota bacterium
CGCTCTTCTGGCCGGCGACCAAAAAGTCCGTACCGCCTGCGGAGACCAGCATGGCGGGCGAACCGTAATCCTGGTCGGGGCCGCAGGTCTTCGGCGCAGCCGGCGTCATGCAGACCACGGTCCACACGTCATTGGCGGTGCCCTGGTTGATCCACAGCAGCTTGCCCGTGATGAGATCGAGACCAATCACGGCATCGGTCGCGATGTCAGCTGGAAAGGAATAGGCATCCCCGGTCGTGACGAAAATGCGCTTGCCGGCTTCATCGATTGTCGGCGCGCTCCAGATGGCAGCGCCTGAGGGGCCTTGTGTCTTTTCGCCGGTGCTTTGAACAGGTGACTGGATGGTATGCGTCTGCCAGATCTTTTCGCCGGTAAGCGCATCAAGACTGACGACGCTGCCGCGAAACGAGCAGCATTTATAGGTGGGAACCGCGGCAGTGCCTTCTTCGCTGGACGAGACCGGAACAATCAAACGGGCCGGGTGTTCCACATTCTCCAGCATGACAAACTGGGGCGAGCCGGTAAGGATGGCGGCCGGATGCGCTTCGACTTCTACCTTCCATTGCAGTTGGCCATTCGCAGCATCCACCGCATAGGTATTGGCATTGCGATCACCGAAGAACAGCAGCTGTTTGCCATTCACGTTCCCCATTGCCGGCGCGGTACGCACGCCGGCGTCGGCCTGGAAAATCCAGTAAGTGCACGCGGATTCAATATCGAGTGCATAGAGTTGGCCGCTGTCGACACCGATATAAACGACATTGCCCTGTACAACGGGATTGCCCACCACTGAGCTGACGCCGGGAAATGCAAAGGACCACTGTAATTGCAGGTTGGGCAGATCGGCGCTGGTGAGTCCATCGGGGGTATGGCGTGCGTTGCTGGTGCCGTTGCCCCAGCCTTGCCATTGCGAAGCGGCAGTGAGATCGGGCGGCGAGCTGCATTGCGCTGCAAACGAGGGAAGTGAAGCAAGGGAGGCCAGCAGCCCTGCAAGTAACCACTGTGTTGTGCGCCAGCGCATGGAGTTCCCCTTTCTTGGTGGTAATCGATTTTTAATCAATAGTAATAGGTTCAATCAGTGATACGAAAAGCACCGTGATAAATGTTGCAGCCGCTGTCGTTCAGGAAACCCACCAGCGTGATGTTGTATTCCTGTGCCAGGTCCACTGCCAGCGACGATGGTGCGCCTACGGCAACCAGTAATGGGCATTGTGCGGCCAGCGCCTTCTGCATCAGTTCGAAACTGGCGCGCCCGCTGACAAGGAGGCCATGTTGCTGCAAGGGCAGTAGCTGGTTTTGCAGGCAGTAGCCCACCAGTTTATCCATTGCATTGTGGCGACCCACATCCTCCGTAACGCGCAGAATGGTGCCGCTGTTGTTGAACATGGCAGTGCCGTGATTGCCGCCAGTGAGCCGGAACAGCTTCTGTTGCTCTGAAAGTTGCGTCGGTAAACGGTGCAACAACTCCAGTGAAATTCGCCAGCCATCGTCGTGCAATGCATTGAAGCCGGCGAGACTCAAACTCTCGAGCGATGACTTGCCACAAACACCGCAACTGGAAGTGACATAGAAATTTCGTTCCAGCCTTACAGGATCGAAACTGGCCGCGTCCGTCAGTTCAATACGGACAACATTCGTATCGCTCTGTTCGACAGACTGCACAGAGCTGTTGCCACCAATGATGCTTTCGCTGAACAGGAAACCAAGCGCGAGCGCAACGTCCTCACCAGGCGTGCGCATGGTGATGGCGACACTCTTGTGTGTGCGACCCTTGCGCGGATCGCGATAGCCAAGCCGGATTTCCAGCGGCTCTTCCACGGCAAGGGTGTCGTTGAGTTCGCTGCGCTGGCCATCGCGCCAGCGGATTACTTTGCTGGAGGCGCGTGAAAGGGGAGAGGGGCTCATCTAACGTTTGACTCAATCATGTACATTGGCCTCGATCTCACTTAAATCGTCGTCATTTTCGCGGGGTATTACCCACATGCGCACTGACTTGATCAGATTGTCTGTGGTCTGCAGGATTTCAGCGTAATAACCATAGAGGCGTATGCCTACCTGGTTGTCAGGAATGTTCTCTAGTTCTTCCATCAGCAGGCCATTGAGAGTCTTGGGTCCGTCCGTCGGCAGTTGCCAGCCGAGCGCACGATTCAGATCACGAATTGATGTGCTGCCATCAAGTACATAGGTGCCATCTTCCTGTGGATAGATATCGGACGTGTCTTCCGACAGGTTGGTGGTGAAGTTGCCAACGATCTCTTCAAGAATGTCTTCCAGCGTGATGAGGCCGATGACAACGCCGTACTCATCGACCACGAGGGCAATGCGCATCTTGTTCTTCTGGAAGTTGAACAACTGGGTCGGCAATGGTGTGCTTTCAGGAACGAAATAGGCTTCCTGGGTAAGCTGCATCAGTTCTGCCTTGTTGGAATGTTCCAGCTGCAGCCACTTTGCTGCGTTGCGCATGTGCAGGATGCCGACGACATTATTGAGATCGCCGTCGTTGTAGACCGGCAGACGCGTATGCTGGCTGTTCAGTACGGCTTGCATGATCGCGTCGATGTCGGCGTCCAGATCAATGCCGCTGACATCGTTGCGGGGCACCATGATGTCGTTGACGGTGACCTTTTCCAGGTCCAGTACATTCAGCAGCATGCTCTGGCGCTGGGCTGGCAACTGACGCGACGACTCATCCACCAATGTGCGCAATTCATCCTTGCTCAGTTCATGGTGGGTATTGGGCCTCGGATGGAATCCCAGCAACCTGACCAGATAATTGGAGATATTGCTGAGCAACCAAACGACGGGGCGTGCCGGCTTCAGCAGCCAATAGAGAACGAAGGAAGAGGGATAGGCAATTGATTCCGGATAGAGTGCACCGATTGTTTTGGGTGTCATGTCGGTGAAGATCAGCAGCATGGCTGCCATCAGCAACGATGCAATCCAGACGCCGGATTCTCCCCACAGACGAATCGCAATAATGGTGGCCAGCGATGTTGCCAGCGCATTGACGAAGTTGCTGCCAATAAGAATCACGCCGATCAGGCGATCCGGATTTTCCAGCAGGGCCGATGCACGCATGGCGCCCAGGAAG
>JAZKEH010000188.1:0-2640 GCA_040387155.1 Pseudomonadota bacterium
CTGAGGGGTAGCGCCCCAGGGACGGGCTTGCAGCGGTCCCAGAAGCCTGTCCCCACCTCGGGCCACGCTCTGGCGTAACGCACTTCACCGAAGCAAGACAAACTCCCCATCAAGCCAAAGCGGAAACCTGCCGTAAACGTAAGTATCCCCAGA
Source organism: Pseudomonadota bacterium (assembly GCA_040387155.1). Classification (GTDB taxonomy): domain Bacteria; phylum Pseudomonadota; class Gammaproteobacteria; order Pseudomonadales; family Pseudohongiellaceae; genus CAILUG01. Next base: position 154 of record JAZKEH010000188.1, read on the forward strand.
AAGGCATCAGCAAGAGTCCGAAATGCCAACGACAGCCACCGCAGCACTAGCAGCCAAAGCGCCCGCGGACAGCAAACCCATTGCCGACACCGGCGAAGCCATCGCTTCGTTGTTGCTCAGCAAAAACCTGATCAGCGAAAAGCAGTTGCTGCACGCACGCCGTGTGCGGGCCAAGCTCGCGCAGAACAAAAGTCTGCTGAATACCATGCTGGAGCTCGAACTGTTCACGCAGACGCAGCTCAACGAGGTATTGAAGGAAGGCAAACTCAGCATCCGGCTTGGCGATCTGCTGGTTGAGCTCGGTGACCTGACATCGCAAGAGCTGGAACTGGCAATACGTAGCCAGCGCGAAGCCACCAACGCTCACAAAAAGCTCGGCGAGATACTGATCGAACACCGCATGATTCGCGAACAGCGGCTTATCGACGTGCTCGCCAACCAGCTCGGCTATCTGCATGTCGAGCCGGAGTTCAACAGCATCGACAAGAGCCTGCTCGACTCTGCCTACCTGTCGGTATGCGAGCAGTTCAGTTTCATTCCGGTCCGCCGCGCCGAAAATCTCGTCATCGTTGCCTGTACCGATCCGAACAACCGTGAGATCCGTCTGCGTGCACAAGGCCTGCTGAGCTCACCGGTCGAGCTGGCAATCTGCAGCCACTTTTCACTGCAGACAGCGCTGCACAAATTCCGCACCAACACCGGCCCGCGCGCCAACAAGGGCAACGCCGACGATTCGATGGCGATGAAGCTCGTCGACGAAACGCTGCAGGCTGCCATTGCCATGAAGGCCAGCGACATCCACTTCGAGCCGCATTCAACCAAGATGCGCATCCGTTTCCGTACCGACTCGGTGTTGTGGCAGTTCAAGGAAATCCCGCCCGATCTGGCGGTAAGCCTGATCGCGCGCCTGAAAATTCTCAGCAAGGCCAATATCGCCGAGCGCCGCCGTCACCAGGACGGCAAGATTGAATACACCGATCCTACGAGTGGCCAAATTGTCGATGTGCGCTGCTCGTTCTACATTTCCGTGCATGGCGAAAAGGCCTGCTTGCGCTTGCTGAATCGCCGCACTGAACTACTGAACATTGAAACGATAGGCATGACGCCCGCCGTGCTTGAGCGCTTCAAATACGAAGCACTGGAGGCGCCGTCAGGCGTTGTCATGATCACCGGTCCCACTGGCTCCGGCAAAACGACTACGCTGTACAGCTGTGTGGATTACCTGAACAACGACGACACCAGCATCATTACCGCAGAAGAGCCGGTCGAGTATGTCATCGACGGCGTCACCCAGTGTTCACTGAATCCGAAGATCGACATGACCTTTGCCGAAACGCTGCGACACATGGTGCGGCAGGATCCGGATGTCATTGTGCTGGGTGAAATTCGCGACCATGAATCGGCCGAAGCGGCGATCCAGTCTGCACTCACCGGTCACAAGGTGCTGACGACGTTCCACACCGAAGACACCATTGGTGGTCTGCTGCGCCTGATGAACATGAACATCGAGACCTTCCTGATCTCATCGACTGTTGTTTCGGTATTGGCACAGCGCCTGCTGAAACGCGTTTGTCCGTACTGCAGCGCCATCCATCGGCCAACACCCCTCGAAATGCAGCGTGCCGGCTTGCGCCCTGATGACTTGCGCGTTGCCAATTTCCGCACGGGCACTGGTTGCGAAAGCTGCAAATTCACCGGCTATTGCGGCCGTGTCAGCGTATTTGAATTGCTCGTACTGGACGAAAAGGTCAAGGAAGCCATCCTCAATCGCAAGGCTTCCTACGACATCCGTCGCATCAGCATTGAATGCAGCGGACTTATTACGTTGCTGGAAGATGGACTCGAGAAAGCCGCGCGCGGATTAACCACGATTGCCGAAGTACTGCGCATGCTGCCTCGCAACGAGAAACCTCGTTCGATTGCAGAGATACGGCGCATCTCCAGGAGTACCGATGTCTGAATCAATCAAGACGCTGATCGCCAATCGCGTCGACAGCAGTGATTTCAAGCTGCCGGTGTTCTCGCCGGTTGCACTCGAGATCCGGCAGGCGATGAACACGGACGCTGACCTGAACGAGATCGAACGCATGATCCACAAGGATCAGGCGCTGGCTGCGGAAATCCTGCGGCTGGCGAACTCTGCGTTCTTTGCCGGTCTCGCCAAGCAGCGCACGATACAGCAGGCCCTGATCCGGCTCGGTCTCAACCGGGTGTTCGGCATTGTCATGATGGCCGCACAGAAGCAGGCCTTTCATGCCAGCAATCCGTTTCTCAATGAGCTGATGGCGACGTTGTGGAAACATGCCGCTGCCAGCGCCGCCGGTTGTCGCTGGGTATCGCAGCATTGTGGCTACATGGAAATGGCGGATGACGCCTTCCTCGCAGGTCTGTTGCATGATCTCGGCAGTCTGGTGGTGCTGAAGGCCACTGATGAAATTCTGGCCGATGGCATGGCTACCGATATGACGAACGAGGTGATGAAGGAAG
>JAZKEH010000188.1:2650-4373 GCA_040387155.1 Pseudomonadota bacterium
ATTGCATACCGAATACGGCCATCGCGTCATGCTGGCCTGGGAGCTGCCGCAGCAATATGCCGAAGCCGCGCGCGAACACCACCTGCCGGAAACGACATCGACCAACCTGCTGCTGCACATCGTCAAACTGGTGGATGCGGTCTGCCGCAAGGTTGGCATCGGTATGGTGCATGATCCTGATCTGGCGCTGGAAGGACTGCCGGAAGTGAAGCAACTCGGCATCAAGGATGTGCATCTGGCCGAGCTGGAAATCGAGTTGGAAGACATTCTGCTGACACTGCAATAAAGCTCCGTGGTTGACAGAACGCAGGCAGCGCGGGCAACATGCGCGCCCATGAACACATTCAATCTCACACAAAAGAAGTGGTGGCGCCCTGTAATCTCGGGCCGCCTTTGCTGACTCCCGACAGGCCCTGAACTTCGTGTTCAAGCCTGTCTGCCATTTGAGACAAATACCAAGGCCGCCCCGTAAGGAGCGGCCTTTTTTTATGAACTGAAAAATGTGCCGCCCATACGTGTTTGGCGCTGTTGAGGTGCAACAGCTCCGAACGCCGCAGGCGCACGCAGGATCATGGACTCAGTCCTCTCCTACGGTGCGGTCATAACCAACGGAGAACTTATGCAATCCATCAAGACCCACGCTTACCGTACAGCCGGTGGCATCGACATCCATCGTGCCAGCATTGATGTCGACTATGTCAACGCCACGGCTGATCTCATCACCGCACTCGATTACCAGAGTGGTGTGCTGCTCAGCTCCGGCTGTGAAGTGCCAGGGCGTTATGCACGTTGGGATCTGGGATTCAGTGCGCCACCGCTGCGGTTGGTGGCGACCGGGCGCACTGTACGCTTTGAAGCACTCAATGAACGCGGCAAGGTGTTGCTGCAATTGTTGACGCCAGTGTTCGCAGCAGACCACGACTATGTTGATCTGAGCAGCCAACCTGACTTGCTGCAGTTGAGGGTCGCACCACCAGAGCCTGTCGTGCTGGAAGAAGACCGCACGCGGCAGCGCAGCGTGTTCAGCGTGCTGCGCTTGCTGTTGAATCTGTTCCGCAGCGATGACGACCCCTATATGGGCCTGTACGGTGCTTTTGGCTATGAACTGGCTTTCCAGTTTGAATCGCCAAGCCTGCGCTTGCCACGCGATGGCAGGCAGCGTGATCTGGTGTTGTACCTGCCGGATGCCTTGCTGGTGGTTGACCATCAACGTGAAAGTGCACAGCAGCTGTACTACGACTACACCGCTGTGGTGGAAGGTCGTGAAGTCAGCACACGCGATTACCCACGCTCGGTAGTGAGTGAAGGCTTCAGATTGCCGGCTTCACGCGACTGTACGGTGAGCAGTGATCACCAGCCGGGCGAATACGAAGAAACCGTCAGCAAGGCGCTGCAATACTTTGCGCGTGGCGATTTGTTTGAAGCCGTGCCGGGACAGATATTCTCGGCGCCGTGCCAGGACAGCCCGGCGCACATCTTCCGCCGTTTGCAGAAGCAGAACCCTGCGCCCTATGGCGCACTGATGAATCTCGGCCAGCAGGAATATCTGGTCGCCGCGTCGCCGGAAATGTATGTGCGTGTCGAAGGCAGCCGCGTGGAGACGTGTCCAATCTCCGGCACGATAGCGCGTGGTCGCGATGCGATCGAAGATGCTGAGAATATTCGCACGCTATTGAACTCGGCCAAGGACGAAGCCGAACTGTCGATGTGCACCGATGTCGAT
>JAZKEH010000188.1:4383-21090 GCA_040387155.1 Pseudomonadota bacterium
AGCCGCGTCTGCGAGCCGGGTTCGGTGAAGGTCATCGGCCGTCGCCAGATCGAGTTGTACTCACGGCTCATTCACACCGTCGATCATGTCGAGGGTCGCCTGAAGCCAGAATGCGATGCGCTCGATGCTTTTCTGTCCCACGCCTGGGCTGTCACGGTAACCGGCGCACCGAAGCAGGCGGCGATCCAGTTTCTGGAAGACCATGAAAAATCGCAACGTGCCTGGTACGGCGGCGCCATCGGCTGCCTGCACTTCAATGGCAACCTGAATACAGGTTTGACGTTGCGCACGATGCAGATTGTTGAAGGCATGGCCAAAGTGCGTGCCGGTGCGACCCTGCTGTTCGATTCCGATCCGATTGCAGAAGAGGCGGAAACGCGCCTGAAGGCGTCGGCGTTGTTGCGGGCGTTACAGCCAGAGGTCGTCGCAACACCTGCAGGCATCGTGCAACCGCAAGTAGCGGAAACACCGCCCGTCGAGATCCTCATGGTCGATCATCAGGATTCCTTCGTGCACACGTTGTCGTCGTACCTGCAGGAGAGCGGCACGCATGTGCGTACGGTAAGGCCGCAAGGCGTCGCCGCGCAGTTGGCGAAGTGCAAGCCGGCCTTGGTGGTGCTGTCACCAGGTCCCGGCAGGCCTGCTGATTTCCAGCTCAGCGAAACGCTACGGCTCTGCATGGAACAGCAGATTCCGGTCTTCGGTGTTTGCCTGGGTTTGCAAGGCATCGTCGAACACTTTGGCGGCACGCTGGCGACACTTGGCTATCCAATGCACGGCAAGACGTCCGAGCTCACGCAGGTAGAGGGTTTCCTGTTCAAGGACTTGCAAGCGGGCATGCGCATCGGTCGCTATCACTCGCTGGTGGCGGCGGAGGTGCCTGCATGTCTACGCGTTACCGCGCGCACGGCAGACGGTTCGGTGATGGCCATCGAGCACCAGCACTTGCCGATTGCTGCGGTGCAGTTTCACCCCGAATCGATACTGGGTTTGCAGGGTGATGCGGGGAGGGTGCTGCTGAGAAACGTGCTGCAACGCTTTGTCGACTATAAGGAGACTTTGGGTACGGAGGCTTGAAGGGATAGATCGGCTTTTGCTAGCTTGGACAGACACGGAAGTCTCGTCCATCACACACCAAGGATTCCTGCATGCGCCTCGTCGTTTCACTCGTCTGTCTTGCCCTGTTGGCAACTCCCCTGGCTGCGCAAGCCGATTGGCGCATGGCAAGCAGCGAAAACTTTGTCATTTATGCCGACGACTCCGAAGCGGAGATCAAGCGCTTCGCCGAGAAGCTTGAGCGCTATCGCAGTGCAATGGGCTACGCTTTTCCGTCCACGAACTTCGTGCCGAGTCCCTCCAATCGCGTCGTCATTTATGTGGTTGGCAGCGGAAAGCTGGTAAAGAAACTGTACGGCGAAGGTTCGCGCTACATAGGCGGCTTCTATGTGCCTCGCGCAGGTGGCTCGATAGCCATTATTCCACCAGTGGACCCGTCGGCCAGGGGATATGTATCCCCGTCGGAGCGCACACTGATGCACGAGTATGCCCATCACTTCATGTACGAGAACGCGCCCTATGTGGTACCGCGCTGGTTCGGTGAAGGTCTTGCCGAATATTTTTCCACGGCGAAATTTGAAATGGATGGGGCGGTGGGACTGGGGCTTCCCAATGAAGCGCGTGCCTACGAAATAGGCGCAGCTCGCAATATCACTATCGAGGAACTGCTCGACAGCAAAGCCTACGCCGCCCGCACCTCCACCGCATACGACAACTTCTACGGCCGCAGCTGGTTGCTGTTCCACTACGTCTACTCCGACCAGGCCAGACGCAAGCAGCTGGTCGACTATCTGACCCGCCTCAATCGCGGTGAGCCGGAACTCGACTCTGCCATTGCGGCATTCGGCGATCTGAAGAAGCTTGATCGCGACCTCAAGAAGTACCTTGGTCAGCGCAAATGGCAGTACATCAAGGTGCCGAGCGACGTACTGAGTGTGGGCGCCATCGAAGTCACGACGCTGAATGAAGCCGAAGCCGCTTCAATGGCCGTAAGGGTACAGTCTCGCAGTGGGGTGGATGCGGAGGAAGCCGCCACCGTAGTGCTTGAAGCACGCGCATTGGCGACGACCTGGCCCGACGAGTCCGAAGTACAGGCTGCGTTGGCCGAGGCCGAATACGATGCGGGCAATGACGAAGCGGCCATTGCCGCGGCCGATAAAGCTTTGCTCGGCAATGCCTCCCATATCAATGCCCTGTTGCAGAAGGGCTATGCGCTGATGCGTATTGCAACCGAAACCGGCAGTGCCGATGCCTGGAAGGCTACACGCAGCCACTTTGTGGCGATGAACAAGATTGAGCCGGATCATCCGGTTCCGCTGCTCTATTTCTACCTGAGCTTCGTCGGTCAGGGAGAGGCGCCCAGCAAGAACGCGGTAACAGGTCTCGAATGGGCGCTGCAGCTTGCACCCTATGATCCCGGTCTGCGCATGACTGTCGCGCAACAGCAGGTGAATGAAAAACGCTACGCCGAGGCCATCGCGACTTTGGGACCACTGGCTTATTCCGGGCATGCGAGCGAGGAAAATCCTGCGCTGAAATTGCTGGAGGAGGCCAAGCGTGCGATGGCGGAGGAGCCGGCGGTCGTTGAGTAGTGACTACCGCTTGATGACTATCGATTAACGATTGGTCACGGTGCCAGCGTGATACGTCCTGGCGCTGGCGGTGCAAAGTTGGGCCGCGCCGCCAGATAGGCTTCCAACGCTTCCACATCGCCACCTGCCGGTGTGGAATCAGTTCCGTCAGCAAAGGCGGTAAACCCATCGCCCCCCTCAGCGACGAAGTTGTTGGTGGCGATGCGATAACGGCGTTCTGCCTGCAGCGGCTCCCCATTGATACGCACTGAGCCTGCTACCAATTCGCCGCTCTCACCGCGCTGGCGCCATTGATACCTGAAGCCCTCGGATACCTGCAGGATGCGCATGTAGTCGCCGATGAATTGCTGTTTGAGCACGGCTTCAAGCTGCGCGCCTGTCATCGTCAACACGGTGAGTGTGTTTGAGAAGGGTTGCACCGTGAACAGCTCGGCGAACCTCACGGGGCCGGGATGACTGATCTCGCCGCGCACGCCGCCGGGGTTCATGAAGGCAGCTTCAATTTTTTCGCCGGTATTGGTGGCTGCGGCCGCTACCATGGCATCGGCAACGACGGAGCCCATCGGAAACTCGCCACCCGGTGTACGGTTGCGGTCGAGCGGCGCTGCCAGGCTGCCGACTTCGCGCTGCAGCAAGGGCTCGGCGAGGGTGCGGTAGCTGGCAACCAACGACGCAATCGCGGGATCTTCGGGCAGTGCTGCGGCTACCAATACGTTATCAGCACTGGCTTGCACGATGTCGCCACTGGCGCGATCAAGCGTCATTGCAATGTCAGTCAAGCGAGTACCGTATTGGCCGGCCGACGTCAGCAGCATGCCGTTCAGTTCGCAGTCGTAGGCATTGTGGGTGTGGCCGCTGACGACAATGTCGATGGCGCTGTCGAGTTTCGGCACGATGGTGGTAATGGCGCCACTCAGCGTGGAGCAGACATCGGCGCCGCTGCCCGCTTCGGCACCTTCATGAATCAACACGACGATGGCTTCGACGCCGTCGGCGTGCAGCGCGGCCGCTTCGCGATTGATCGTGGTCGCTTCGTCAAGAAATTGCAGACCTGTGCGCACAGAAGGCGGCAGCAGCGAGGGGGTGCCGGTCAGTGTCAGGCCGATAAAGCCAACCGGGATGCCGTCAAATTCGCGGATGACAGATGCAGGAAAGATTGGCTGGTTCGTACTTTCTTCGATCACATTGGCAGCCAGATACTGGAAGCCGGCACCTTTGAACGGCGCAGGTCCCTGACAACCATCCTTCGGATGGCAGCCTCCTGTTTGCATGCGGCGCAGTTCAGCGAGTCCTTCGTCGAACTCATGATTGCCGACCGCCGATAACACCAGGCCAAGCGAGGAGAGGGCTTCTATCGCCGGTTCGTCATGAAAGCGTGATGACAAAAGCGGACTGGCGCCGATCAGATCGCCAGCGCCGACAACAATGGTATGCGGCTGAGTGGCAGCGCGCTGTTTGATCAGCGTAGCAAGTCTGGCAACGCCACCACTTGGAATCGTCGTGGATTTGCCGTTTGCATCCGGCGGACCGAACGGCAGGCCAGAAGTAGGCGCTTCAATATTGCCGTGAAAATCGTTGAAGGCCAGCAGTTGGACTTCAACAGTGGGAGATCCCGTTACAGTGGAGTCTGCGGGGCCAACGCTGCTGCAGGACGAAACCAGCAGCAGCGTCAGCCCGCAGAAGGCAACGCATTGCTTCGATGTGGGGCTGGCCCGCATCAGAAGCTCAATTGCAGACTGGCGCTGACGGTGCGCGGACCGCCGAGCGACAGGAAGGGTTGTGATGGCGTGAAACCCGGCAAGGCCAGTGCTCCTGTAGTCGATGAAATGTTGCCGAAGAACTCTTCGTCAAACAGGTTATACACATTCAACTGCGCACGCATCGTCGAGCCGCTGTCGCTGACCGGAAAATCATAGGCAGCATTCAGATGGAACAGCGAGTAGGCATCGACCCACTTGCCTTCGAGGCCGATCGTCAAACGTTCCATCGGAGCTACTTCCAGCCGCATGCCATAGGTCCATTCCGGGGTTTCGACAAATTTCTTGCCGGCAGTCGGCAGCGTGGTGGTAGCGCTGATGGCGAGGTTGTCTTTCAGTTCGCTGTCGTTCCAGGAGGTCATTGCACTCACGGTCATCCAGTCAGTGGCCGACCAGCCCACTTGCGCATCAACACCGCGCAGATCGACATCACCGACGTTGCGGTCTACCGAGAAGCCAAGGTCGGCGTCGAACGACGACACGATGCGGTTCTTGTACGCCGATTGCCAATACGCGACGGAGGCCAGCACGCCGTCGCCCTGCAAACGCCAGCCAAGGTCGTAGGAATCGGTTTCCTCGGGTTCCGGATTGGCGCGGGCGAGAGTGCCATCGGCCAGACGACGTGATGCATACAGACTGTCGGTACGCGGTGCGGACAGACCACCGGCGTATGAAGCGTAGAGGGTCTGCGTGTCGTTGAGGTCGTACGTGAAGCCGACGTTAGGCAGGATCTGGTCAAACTTGGCAGTGCCCTGGAACGGCGGGATGTATTCCGTCGTGGCGGTACCGAGACGCACGTTGCCATTCGGCAGCGTGGTAGCGACTGGCTGCGTGGTGCACAACACAGTGCTGGAGGCATTCTGCGTGTAGCAGTACTGGTTCAGTTCGCGCTTGAAGTAGGGGGCACGCACACCGAGGGTCAAGGTCAGTCTGTCTTCCAGCATATCGGCGCGGTACTCGGCAGAGAACTGGTTCAGTTCGGCAATCGAGAAGCGGTCGCGGCCACGCAGAACACTGCCATCAGCGGCATAGACCTTCATGCCTTCAAGGCCGCCAAAGACATCGTCAGGGTTGCCACTGGCATCAATCGGGTTGTACTCACCGGTCTGGCGATGTTTGCCGTAATCATAGGTGTAGGCAACGCGCACCAGCTGCGTATCGCTCATCTCCCAGATCAGCGAGGCATTGACGCCAACGCGGTCTGTGTTGGTGGTGTTGGGGGTATAGAAGCGCACGCTGTCGAGTATGTCGCCGTCACCGTTCAGGTCATACCCGGTGGATGACGTATTGCCAACCACGCGACGGTCTACGTTGGTGCCGGGGCTTTCGTTGATTACCGTGGTGCCGCCGCCATTGGCGAGCACGTACTGATAGGACGGGTCCACCGTCAGCCGCACGGTGTCGGTGAGATTCCACAACGAGCTGAAACGGATGTTGCCGGTGTTGGACGGGTTGATGCGCAGGTTGTAATAGTTGGTGCAGGACGCAGGGTTGGCAGTGTTGTCCGTAGCGGGCAGCGCAGTGGTGCCTGCAACGATGGTGGCGTTCTCGTCGTCACGCACACCACCGGTGGCCATGTCGCGTGTACAGGTTGCGAGGTTGTCGTAGTCGCGGCCGAACTGCTCAAACTGCGCTTCGCTGGCGTTGCGGTAGAAATTGTTGCGGTTGATGTTGTAGTGCATCGACATGGAGATGAAATTGTCGTTCGCGAGATCCTGGTGAACGCGCGCATTCACCTGCCGCTTGAACATTTCACCGGGGCCTTTGAACTTGTCGTTCATCGAATAGGAACCAGCGACAAAAGCACGCGTATTCCAGGGACCGAAATTGCCGGTGTCGACCATGCCGAAGTAACGCTCGAAGCTGTCCTGGCCGGCAGAGGCGGACACCATGCCGCCCATCTCGGTATCCGGCATGCGCGTACGTGAATTGATGGTACCGCCGATGGCAGAAGCGGTTGGGCTATCGACATCGGTGGTGCCGAGATTTACGTCAACCGACTGGATGATTTCCGGATCGATCAGCTGGTTGGAATAGACGGCGTAGTTGCCGGTGTCATTCAGCGGGATGCCGTCGAAGGTCAGCGACACGCGCGAGCCGTCGAAGCCGCGCAGACGCAAGTTACCACCGGAGCTGCCATACGGATCGTTGTTGGTGAAGTTGAGGCCCGGCACCTGGTTCAGCGAATCAATAAAGGTCTGACCGGAGCCGTAGTTCTTCAACATCTCGCCGGTAACAGTAACGCGCGATTTCGCCGCGTCCTGCGCGGTAACGCCGGCCATATTGATGACGCCAGCGCCAGTGACGACAATTTCTTCGACGCCTTCAGCGGCGAGCGTGCCTGTGGATTGGGCGTAGGTGGATTCTGATGCAGCCAGAGCCAGCAGGATGGCGCTGGCAAGGCGGGAAAGCGTGGGTGTTGCAGTGATTGATGTGTACATGTGTTATCCCCGTTTTTGTGTGGTTCCAGCGGGATATCACGGTAGTGGTCATCTGTTAATGCGGAATTAAATGCCCGTAAATAACGGCAGCAAGTCCGGTCAAGACCAGGCGGGTAGTTGGAGTTTCCGGTAAAGATCTGTGGTGGGAATGTAGGGGCACGCCATGGCGTGCCGCTACGGATTCGAGCCTTACTTCTTCAACACCGGAATTCCATCAAGCTCCAGCGAGGCAAATTCCTTGTAGGCATGATCAAGCCACAGCTTGGCGCGTTGACGCTCGAGCAAGCCAAGACCGTTGGCATTCTCGGCGTCCTTGTTGCGCGCCGCCCAGAAGCTGTAGCTGTTGCTGTCGATCTTGGTCATGACAGGCGCGTGCAGTTTTTTCAGTGTGATGAATCTTGCACCTGCCGCTACTGCACGCTCCTTGATGCCAGACTCTTCCAGAATCGAGAAGTTGTCATCGCGCAACTGGTTCAGCACGATGATGTAGTGCAGGCGCGTGCCGTATTTCTCCAGCAGCCTGCCGAGCAGGTCGACACTGTCCTTGCCCGAGTCCATCACGTTCCAGTAGTTCACGGTAATGCCCATTTCGTTTGCCAGTTCGAGTACACCGGATTCATCAATCCAGCGTGCAAGCGGGTGAAAGGTCTGCGCCGCCAGATCAACAAGAATGTGCTTGTCAGGATCGCTGGCGGCAGCTTCGACGATGGCGTCAAGACTCTGGTAGCTGTCGATGATGGTGGGCGATGCATAGCCGGAGTAATAGCGCATCAGTGCGCCATGCGAGCGATCGGTGTCAAAGCCGGTGAACGGAATTTTATTGTCGATCAGGTACTGCGCCAGCAAGCGGGCAACAACTGACTTGCCTACTCCGCCTTTTTCGCCGCCGATCAGATGAATGGTTGCCATGATGCCTCGCTGAAATTATGTAGTTGGAATCCGGATTTGCTATGGCCGGATTGTCACACACAAATAACAACGAGGGGTTAATTAATGCCTATCCGAAGAACCTGAAATCTTCCACGCCCGTCCAGGGGAACAATTGGGACGGAGCCGAATTTTCGATGCCGAGGTATTTGCGCAGGGCCTTGTGCACATGCTTGGTATAAAGCGGCACGCCCGCGCTGCTGTCATCGCGTAGCACAGTCGAAAGATTGAGTTTCTTCGCGTTATGGCCGCCATCGGTTTCACCCAGCATGCGGTTGGTATACGTCGCATTCTTCTCCATGATGATGTAACTGCCGATCGGCCAGTGGTCCTTGCCAGCGCCGGAGTTGTAGTACGGTGTGCGGCCGAAGTCGCCGCCGATGACGACAACCAGCCGGTTGGCGAGACCCAGTTGCTCGGCGTAGTCCCACATGGCATCGACTGCATCGAAGGCATTGCCGAGCAGGATGTCCTGGTCGGTATCGTTGTCGAAGTGCGTATCGAAGCCGTCCTGTATCAGGTCAGCCGCCACCGACAGACCTGACTTGAAGGCGAGCAGCGCAATCTGTGCCTGTTGGTGAATCGTGCACCTCAACTGGCGCATCGTTAGTATGCGCTCCGCTTGCAGTTGGGCTTCGCTCGGTATCAATGCGCCGAAGGCCTTGAGGCCATCGCTGTTTTTTACCGCATTGATGAAATTCTGCCGGTTGATCAAATCCTGCGGCATTGCGGTCTGCTCAGTCATCATGTTTTCGACGCTTTGCATCTGCAGGGCCTGGACGCGGGCGAGGTCGTTCGCTGGAATGAAGCCTTGCGTGGCATTGTAGTCATTCGCATTGGAATAGATGACGTTGTTCAACTGCTTGGCCTGATTGATACGCGTGGGAGTGATCAAGCCTTCACTGTTATTCCAGCCACCCAGGTTGATGCTGGCCAGCGCGAGGTTCGGCGCCACACTGGCGGCATACAAGCTTGTGAGCCCCGGGAAGCCCAGCGCCGTACGACCGCTCCACGTGCAGATTTCGCCGGTGGAGTGCGCATTGGTTTGCATGTCGACGCCGTTGATGACCAGCATCTTGCTGTAATGCTTGTCGAAAAATTTCTGGTTGATGCCAACGGGCGCATAGCGGAGGCGGCCAGCGGTACCCGTGCTCTTCGTTTTCGCCCAGTTGTTGATTACCGGTTCGCCGGCAACGTTCATCTTCGGATCGCAGCACTGGGTAACATCCCAGGCGCCTCGCATCTGGATCGTCATCAACAACTTGCCGTTAAAACTGGTCTGCGCAAAAGCAGACTTCGCCAGCGTGGGCGCAGAGAGGGCAATGCCGGTCTGCAGCAGGCGGGTGGCGAAGGCGCGTCGTGTCATGTTGTACATGGCGATTATCCCGAGCGTTATTCGTAAAGAAAGTTGTAGTGGCCGAGCAGGTAAACCATCACGACGATCCAGCTTTGCTTGGCGAAGGTGGGGTCGGGGTTCAGCGTGTTGGCAAAGTTGGACGCTTCAGTGGTCCACTCATAGCTGCCATCGGTCCTCGGCACCTTGGTAATGCCGGTAAATCCAAGACCGTCAAAGAAATTGGCGTCGCTGTACCAGGTACACGCGCGAGCAGAGCTTTGCAGCCAGGAATCCTTGTTCGCCGCAACACGCTCCTGCAAGGTTTCGACAAACAGTTTGTACGCCATTGTGATTTCCGGTGCATCGATCGCGTAGGTTTTGCCATGCAGTTTCTGGTGTAACTCCACCAGCTTCTGGCGAATCAGCGTGGCGCCCCGTGCAGTGGATTCCAGGGGGTCGCCGACTTGCAGGACCGCCAGCGTTGATTTGATGTTGCCGGTGCTTGCCTGAATGCCGGCTATGCGCGCGCGGATTTCATAAGTGCCGGCGTTCTGCGCATTCAGTGCGAGCGGGATCGCGCATTGGCCATAGCTAACCGCGTCCGAAGTGCCGCTGCGGAAACAGTTTGGCGGAAACGTCGGGACGACGGCGCTGGTAATCTCGTAAGTGGTGAAGTTGGCTGCACCCGGGGCCTTGACCTCAAAGCGGTCGAGATAAAGCACTCGCTGGCTACGGCACTTTTGTGTCGTGGCGTCGTAGTCGCAGTAGCTGTTGTCCATTGAAACAGTTATCTGGTTCTGGCCCGCCGGCAAATCGATCGACAATTCCACTGTCTGCCAATCGGTCTGCGAAGTCGATGTCAGTTCGTGCGTGATGCTGCCTTGCAGGAGCGGCAAGGTATTCTGTGTGATACCCCCAAAAAGTTTGCGTAACGAATCTGGCAAGCCAAATTCCCGCATGATTATCGGGCAGGACGACTCCAGCGCATAGGTCTGCGCCACCGTGCTCATCAACGGTGTAATGTCGCGCACGCGTGTTGTGACCGATTCGGAATTGATACCGCCGTAGATGCCCTTGTAGCTGTTATAACCCTCGTCGAGATTGGTCCACACGGAGTAAGGATCGTTAGGGGCGAGTGTGGCTCCCCAGTTGAAACCGGTCAGTGCCGCACTCTTGCGTTGCAGACGCTCCGGCGTCAGCAACTTCTCAATACCGACATCGGCAATGGCCATGGCGGCGCGCTGACTGGTGTTGGACGTCGATCTGGCCCGGAACCAGGGCGACATCATCATGTCGACCAGCAGATTCTTGACGTTATAGTCCTTGCGGAAATTGGTGGCGAACTGTTCGATTGATGCCGTCTGGGCCTGGTAGGCAGCGAGCTTGGCGGCGTAGTTGGTATCGGTCGACACCGCGGGCGCCAGCAGTACGTCGGAGTTCATTACCGAAGGCCACCAGAATTTTACGGTGGCGCTGGCAAAGCCCTTGTCCTTCGTGATCAGCGTAGCCAATTGGCGCAGCGGTGGGGTGGTGGTGTTGATGCTTTGGCCGAGCAAACCGGGTGAGCGCATGTCGCGATACCAGGTGTCGCCGGGCTGGTAGAGTGTGGTGGTACCGGCTGGCGGGTGCGTGTAAAGCGTATCGAGTGAATCGTTGTACTGCATTTTGTAGTAACCCTCGTCGCTGTAATCCTGGAAGGCAGCGGCTACCGGGTCCATGCGTTCATGGCAAGCGGTGCAGGCAGGATTGTTCATCGTCGGGTTGTTCTTGTCGGCGAGCGCAGCGGGATCGGTCGGACGCTGTGTCGATTTCTCAATGTCGATGTCGAGAAAATGCAACATGGTCCAGCGGGCACGCGCGCGGTTGCGGTTCGTCGCCGTCGAAGGATAACGCTGTGTGAAGGCGGGATTGTTCAGAATGCCGTTGTGCTCCCACGAATAGCGGCCGACCGGCTGCTTCAGGAAATAGAAGTCCAGTACCTGATCCTGTTTCAGCAGATAACCGTCTCCCGGCTTCCAGCGATAGTATTCGTTGATGCGGGCGGGCTGGAATTCGTTCCGGTTTTCCGGATTGTTGAACGTAGCGCCACCGCCCATTACGAAGTTCAGTTTGGGCGACATCATCATGTAGTCGCCGGTGAGGATTTCTGTGTACGGCCTTTCCTGTTCGACGACATAGGCGACTTGCTCCTCAACGGAGCGCCGCAAGCCGTCTTCAACTGCGCCCATCAGGGTATAGCCTTCTTTCTGGATTTGCGCTGCGGTTTTGCCGGCTTGCTGCAACAGTAATCTCGCGTTGTACGCCTCATTGACGTACTTCGGATAGTAGGCGGCAGCAGTAACGATCACGGGTCCCAATACACCGCGCGTCAGCAGACGGTCATTGGCGCCTTCGGTGAGGAACTTGTGAAAGTTGGGTCCGGTCATCAAGGCACGCAAGGCTGTGCGCAGTGTGTTCTCGTCGCCCTTGCCGACGGTATCGAGTTCGCTTGCTGACGGTGTGCGGCCTGCCAGCATGATCGCCGCGCGACGCAGGGTTTCTGCACGGGTTTGCAAGGTAACGCCATCGAAGATCTGGTTGCCCGATGCGGTAATTACTTCAGTCGTGCCCTGCTGCAACTGCAGGAAAGTGGACATGTTGTTGTAGTCGGTGCTGCCGAGGTTCAGCTGCACGCCGCCGGTGTGCGGAATGGTGCCGGTGGCTTTTGACAGGATGTAGCCAACACCTTTCGCCAGGGCGACGTTGTTGAACGTATTGAAGTTGTGTTGCACAGAGCTGTCGCTGCTGCGCTCCAGAATCAACATGCTTTCCTTCGCGAGCCCACCGCTGACGTGGCAGGCCAGGCAGCGCGGCAGGATATTGCTTTCAATGTTGTCGGAGAAAAATGTGATCGGCGCAACGGTGGATGTCGGCGCCTTGATGTCGAGTTGTGCGGGCGCTGGTGTGTAGATGAGCGCTGGTGATGTTTTTGACATGTAGCCAACAAACACCATCTGCTTGCCGGCATTGGCAAAGGTGCCGCTGTAGACCGGCATGGAATAGTTAGCCGTCAGCGTCACGTTCTCCTGCGCCGGCTTCAGCTGAGTAACGAAGCCGCTCCATTTCTCGAACACGCCATCAAGATTGCGCATGTAATAGGTCGCGGTGTTGACGTCGCGCATGACAACGAACACATCGGCCTTCTGGTTCAAGTGCGCCGGATCGGCATTGATCACACCGGTGATCGTTACAGTTTCGTTGGTGGAGAGCGTATTGATCTGCGTGGTCGTGTTGGGCCGCACAATGCTGACGGCAAATTTGGTCGCATAGGTCTTGCCGTCGGTCGCGGTGGATCGGAGTTCGGCGGGAGTATCGACCGCAAAAGCGGCTGGCGCGCCTGCCAGCAATGAAGCGGCGAGGGCGAGCAGGGAGAAGAGACGGACAGACGACTGGCGAGTGCGGGAATTCAGCATGACTGCGATCTTCACAGGTTGGTTTGCTCATCAATCCCTGATGCTGATGTCAAAAAGGTCTCATTGAATCAGGGGTTTAGGCAAGGATTTTTGCGGGTTTTACCCGAGACTGCCCTCGAAGCCCTCGTGCGTTGCGTCCCGTAAAGGAGATGTAAAGCAGGGTTGCCCCAATAAAGGGCAAAGGTCGGCAGGACAATGGAAGATTGGGCTGAGAAGGGACACACCAGCGCGTGCCCCTTCGAGGGTGAGTAGCTTACTTCGCCTTCAAATCCAGCTTCACCGTATTGCCAGCCGGCACCACCATCTCAATCGTGAACACGTTATCCGCCGAACGGCTGTACTGCAGCGTCTTCATGCTGCCTTCGGTCACGGCAGTGAACTTCACGCGCTGACCATCGATTTCTGCCAGCTCCAGTTGCTGCACTGGTGTGCGCGGCGCAAAGCCCTTGCTCCATTGCTCAACATTCATCATCAGCGAGCCGTCTTTCTCTTCAATCGTGATGACTTCCCACATGCCAACGCCGGCGGCGCCGCTCATGCGCACCATCGACGCGATTGAACCGTTGGACGGTGCAATCCAGTTTTCTTCCAGTGTGTTGGGACCGAGCGCGGCAGACCAGGTGCCGGTCATCCAGGCGAGATCATCTATCTTGGCAGCAGGGCGGGCGGCGAATGCATTAACACTAACGGACAGAAGCAGGCAGGCACTTATTGTTATTGGCTTCATTGCAGAGGTATTCCTTGGGGTAAGTGGGTGTTGAATAAATAGTTATTGTTATTGAAGCGATTTGGAGCGGCGCAAGAATAACGACTGGTGGCCGGATAGGCCACCAGTGTTATTTGACGAAATGGAGAGGTCGTTCGGTTTTACGAGAGCTAAAGCGCCGCGGTTGTTGCAGTGCGCTTAGGGCGTGGCAAGTGCTTCTGCAACAACAGAGCGATCAATCAGGTATTCCAGTTCAGCACGCGTACGTGGTGTACGGCTGCGTTCCTTGGCTACCCATTTCTCTTCGGTCTCCAGCACGTCGAGCATGTCGGGAATGATTTCCAGCGGGAACTCCATCTCCGGCCAGCCGACGCGAATTTCGTCTTCCGAGAAGCGGGTGATACTGGAGATGTGCGGGTAGTACTGGTCGGGATTGGCTGCCAGTGCTTTATTCGCTTTGTCGATGGCACGAATGAACTCAACGATCGCCGCGCGTTTCTCGGGATTGGCAAGATCAGTAGCGCGCGCGTGAATGTTGAACACTTCGCGATACACGCTGCGATCCTGGAACTCGATGCCGTCGTCGCCCAGTTGCTTGAGGGCGTCATCCGGTTCCGGTTCCCAGATGGAAATCACATCGACTTCGCCGGCGAGCAATGCATCAGACATTTTGTCCATGCCGCGCACGTCGCCTTCATCTGGTGGCAACGCCACCAGTGTGACGTCTTCTTCCGTCAGGCCGACAGTGGCCAGCATTGCGACCAGGTAGTAGTTGGCTGAGGTGTTGCGCGGCAGCATCACCCGTTTGCCTTTCAGATCGGCCAGCGTGCTGATGCCAGCGGACTTGCGTGCGACCAGGCGATAAAAGCTTTCAGTGACGGTAGCGATGATGCGCAAGTCGGGATTGTTCAGCGATTCACGCAGGATCTGTGTTTCGGCGTTGGTCGCCATGTCGGTTTGATTGGCCGTGATGCGGGGAATGCCGCCTTCACCCACCATTATTTGCGTTGGGTAAAAGCTGTTGGCCGCAACCAGCACTGGCGAACACTCGATCCAGTAACTGCAGGAAACGGTAAGGGGAGCCAACGTGGCAGCAGCAGGTGCCGCCGCTGGCGCAGGAGCTTCAGTGGTTGCTGCCGGTGGAGCAGCGGTTTCTTCGGAAGAGCAGCCCAGCATCAGCAAAGTTGCGATGGTGGCCAGGCTGTTACGGTACATGGTCATGAGTGCCTCGATCATTGTTGGAAGGTTGGTGTGTCTTCAAGTGTCTTCTTGGGGCTATTTCTTCTTGTGGTTTTCTTTTTATGGTTATTTTCTTGTTGTTATGTGTGTGAGGTACTGCATCACCGGACGCGCTCAACCCGGATGAATCCATTCAGGCGCGGCGTGGCCATGCGATAACCCAGGCCAATGCCTTCCTGATAAATCTCGATTTCGTCGCCAACGCGCAGGTTCAGCGTTTTGGCTACTTCCTGCCGCCAGACCTGGCCACTCGACAACGTGACTGTCAGCAGATCATTGCGCTTCTGCAGATCGGTGATGCTGTCGTGCAGGCGCTCGGTACCGTTGTCGTCGTTGGTCATCGTTACTTTCTGGCCGAAGGCGCGTACGCGTTCGAGCAGGGAGCGTTCTTCGCTGGTGGGTGCAGGATCGACGGAGACAGTTGCGGTAGCCGGCGGTGCGGCTGGCGCAGGCGTTGGTCGTGGTGCTGGCGCTGCTTGCGTTGCCGGTGCTGCCGGCTGGATCGCGATGGAAGGTGGTGTTGGCGGCTGGGCGGTTGCGCCCTGTGCACGCGTGGCAGCTTCAAGCGCATCTTCCAGGCAGGCAATGCGTTGGGCGCGGTCGGCGAAGCGGGCACAGGCGAGGAAGGCGCTGTCGTTTGCAGCGGGTTGGCTCCAGGCCGGAGCCGCGACGAAGGGACTGGCCAGCAGCAAGGCCGCACTCCACATAGACAGGCGATAGATAGACAGGCGACAGATAGACAGGCGACAGATAGACAGGCGACGCAGCAGAACTCTGGCTGGAGAGAGGTTCATCGTGGGCGGCTCCATTCCTGTTGTTATTGTGGGGTACAGCGCGCGGGTGACATGCCGCAGTTCTGGAACAAAGTTAATTCAGCGGGTCGCCAATGACAATCAAAACAACGGATGTCACACGGCTTTGTCGGCAG
This sequence comes from Pseudomonadota bacterium, assembly GCA_040387155.1. Taxonomy (GTDB): domain Bacteria; phylum Pseudomonadota; class Gammaproteobacteria; order Pseudomonadales; family Pseudohongiellaceae; genus CAILUG01. The sequence continues at coordinate 19,818 of JAZKEH010000188.1, forward strand.
CGTACGCTGGCATACACTGCATCCAGCAGCAGGAAACCATAATAATGAAAAACAACGAAGCAACACTGCAACGCGTGGCCGCCCATGATGCGGCCGGCAATCACGATGACGCTGTCGACGTACTGGCCGGTGCCGCCAAGGCGGGTGACATGGTCGCGCTTACTGTGCTGGGCAAGCGTTTGATGGTCGGCGATCGCGCGCCCTATCTGCCGCGTGACGGCGTTGGCATGATCTTCGATGCGGCCAAAAATGGCGTAGCTGAGGCTGTCGCCCAGATGGCGGTCTTCCAATGTACCGGCATCTACCAGACCAAGAACTGGCAACACTGCGTCAACTCACTGACCTGGGCTGCCCGCCTGGGATGGGTGCCGGCACGTGAACAGTTGTTGTTGCTGCACGGCTCTTCCCTCGCCGCTGCGGCTGCCCAACTGCAAAGTGATGATGAAGCGTTCTGGCTGCAGCTTGGGCAAACGCTCGACCTGAACTACTGGTTCAAGCCGGAACCGGGTGATGCCTTGCATGTGGATCCGCGCGTGCAACGCTTCAGCAATTTCATTCCGTTGAACATTTGCGAACTGCTGGTGCGGCAGTCGGCCGTGAAACTGCAACCAGCGTTGGTGTACGACCCCATCAACCGGCGCAACATTCGCTACAAGACCCGCACCAATACCATCGCGCAGTTCAACCTGGTCGAGAATGACGTGGTGCATTTTCTGCTGCAGGAAAAGATGAGTGCGGCCTGCGGAGTGCCGATGGTGCAGATGGAAGCGACTGCCATCCTCAACTATCAACCGGGCCAGGAAATTTCCAATCACTACGATTTCGTGGATCCCGAGCTGGTCGATTACGAAAAGGAAATTGCCGAAAACGGCCAGCGCATCATCACGTTCCTGATCTATCTGAACAACGAATACACCGGTGGTGAAACCGCTTTCCCACAGCTGGGATTTGAACATCGCGGTTCAGCAGGCGAGGGTCTCTACTTCGTCAACTCACTGCCTGATGGTGCGCCTGATCTGCGTATGCTGCATGCCGGCAAGCCGCCACTGGCCGGCGAGAAGTGGATCGTTTCCCAGTTCATTCGTAACAGGCCGGTAAAGTACATCACCGATTGAGCCTGATCCGCACGGGCACGCCATGGTGAGCCCGTACAATCTCATCGCCAACGCATGGCGAGTGAAACAGTGACTCACGCGTCACAAACCAGTCGTCAGGTAAGGGCAGAATGATGTCAATTTCCTGTGTCGCCTCCTGCTTCCGTGGTTTATTCTGT
>JAZKEH010000189.1:0-2470 GCA_040387155.1 Pseudomonadota bacterium
TCTGGAACGGAATGCGAATCTCCGTGGTCCAGCCCTGCGCATCAATGCGCGACTTCGCCTGCCAGATGCCGGTCCACGCGCGATCCACCTGCGACACGTTCTGGTAGATGCCTTCGACGCGCACGCCATTGGCATTGATCTCGAACAGGTAGCCGCTGCGACGATCGAAGTAAGGGTCGAGCATCAGGTTGAAGCTGTCGTCGTTCTGCAGGCCTTGCCCCTGACGCATGACGTTGGCGCGGATCAGGCTGGGGTCGGTTTCGTACATGCGGGCGCCGACAAACAAGGCATTGTCGGTGTAGAAAACGCGCACTTCGGTTTTCTGGGTCGGCGTGCCGTATTCAACCGGCGACATCTGGTGAAAGTTGTCGACCACAACAGCCTGCGCCCACTGCGCATCGTCGAGCGAACCATCAATCGTCGGTTCGCCATTGGTCAGGTGTTGCAGGTTCAGTGTCTTGCCACCGGTGACACCCTCCGTGCTGGCATCAGCGGCGTATAGGGTGGGCGCCAGGAACAGGGAAACAACAGCAAGCAAACCTGCGCCAGTGGGCAGGAATCGAAAAAGGGACATGCGACCTCTAACTACAAAGAGAGAACCGGGAAGGGACTGCAAAACGCAGGCGCAAGGTTAACGTCTTAGCCGCAAGGGCTCCATGCGGTGACGGGGGATTCCATGCTTGCTGCACGCGGCTTGCTCTTTGTTTACACAAACGCGAGCGCGATCGCCAATTCGTTGTTTACACAACTTTCTGGCAGGCGAACACAGCGAGGCGGCGTCAGTCCTGCAGACGATCCCAGATGGCAGCGAATTGCTGGTGATTGGCCGCAAACAGCTGCAGCAAGGCGGGGTCATAGTGCGCGGTGGGCACGATGCGCTCATCGCCTTCGGTAAGAATCTTTACGGTCTTTTCATGACTGAAGCCCGGCTTGTAAGGCCGCGTTGAGCGCAGGGCATCGTAGACATCGGCGATCTGGACAATGCGGGCCGACAGCGGAATCGCGTCGCCCTTCAGACCCGCGGGATAACCGGTGCCGTCCCACTTTTCATGATGATAGTGCGCGATCTCGGCGCCCATCTTCATGCGCGAGGAAGCAGCGAGAATCTGGTAGCCATAGACAGTGTGCAGGTCCATCTCCTTGCGTTCGTCAGGATTCAGCGGCCCCTTCTTCTTCAGCACCGCCGTGTTGACACTCATCTTGCCCACATCATGCAGCTGCGCGCAGTAGCGGATTTCGTCGCACCACGGCTCTGGCATGCCGGCCAGCTTTGCCAGCAGGTAGCTGTATTCATTGACGCGGATGATGTGATGGCCGGTTTCCTCGTCATGGATCTCTGCCGCGCGCGCCAGCAAGCGGATCGACACCTGGAAGGCCTCTTCCGTTTCAAACTGCAGATCGACGATCTGCTGGCGCTGGGCCGCCAACTGGCGATTGCGTTCACGCAAGGCGCTGTTCTTCTGTTCGATACGTTCCAGCATCATCGCGCGTTCAATGGAACCGCCGGCTACGCGGGCGATCGGCGTCACCAGCTTGATAACAGTCTTGGGAAACGGCACCGGCTTGCGGCGTTTGTCGGGACGGCAGTTGATCAGCTGCACGACGCCGATGATGCGATCCTGGTAGTTGCGCAGCGGAAAGCACAGCATCGACTGGGTGCGATAGTCATTGCGCTCATAACCGGGATCAAAGCTGTAGGTACGATCGGCAGGAATTTTGTAGACGTCACTGAGCAGCAATATCTCGCCCGTCAGCGCCACGTGGCCGGCGATCGACCCCTTGCCCACCGGTATATCGAAATCGGCCTTCTTCAGTTTGACGAGATCGTTCTGCAGACAGGCAGGACGCAAGCGGCGTTTGCCGTTTGCCGTGTGCAGGATGAAGATGGTGCCGGCTTCGGCATTGGTCATTTCCCGGCTCTTCAGCAACAGGCTGTCCAGCAACGCGTTTACTGACTGACTGCCCTGGGCCTCCATGAATTCGAGAAATTCCAGCACCTTGTCGGTTATCTGCACACACCCTCCCGCGCACAAGCGCTTTCAATGCCCTTCAATCAGTCCGATAAACTATCATAGCCAGCCTCCACCGGCCCACAGGAATGCACATGCAGGAACCACTGCCCGATCACGTTTCCGGCAAATATGAGATGTTCAGCAATCGCCTGCAGAAGGTGTGGCAGCACCGACGCAAGAAGGCGCGCCAGCAGGATGTCAGTTGCTATCGCTTGTACGACCTTGACCTGCCCGAATTCCCGTTTGCGATCGATCTGTACGAAGGCTTGCCCAGGACGTCTGGCAAGACGTCCGACGAGAGACACGTCCACGCAGCCGAATATCGACGCAAGCACACGTTGACCGAAGCGCAGCATGCGGAGTGGCTGCAAGGCAGTCGCCAGTGCATCAGCGCTGTGCTCGACGTGCCGCAGCAAAACATCCACATCAAACAGCGCGCCGTAATCAGCGACCGCCGT
>JAZKEH010000190.1:0-25994 GCA_040387155.1 Pseudomonadota bacterium
CCTGCGACATCTCCCCAAGGGGACCACGTTGCCGTGGTTCCGTGTCTTGCGCAGCTCGGGTGAACCGGCTTTCCCACCAGCGTCAGCCGCATGGAAAAAACAGAAGGGAATGCTCGAAGCTGAGGGGGTGATTTTTCGCGGCATGAAGGTGCCGCTGAAGCAGTACCAGTGGGACGTGTAAGCGTTCGAATAAAGGCGCTCACAACCCACACCGTCGCACGCCAATCACACCATTGGCGCTTCTTAGTGAATCTGCTAGCTTCCCTCGCGCCTTACCAACAACACCAATAACGAGAGGGGATGACCAACCATGGCAACACCTGCACACAACACAACAACAAACGGAGCCTGGGACACCGGCTACGAGTGGAAAATAATCCTGCTGCTCAGCCTGACCTTTGGTCTGGTAGGGCTTGATCGCTTCATCCTGCCGGTACTGTTCCCCAACATGATGGAAGAGCTGGGGCTCACCATTGAAGACCTTGGCAACCTCGTCGGCATCCTCGCCATCTTCTGGGGCATCTCGGCTTTCGTGATGGGTTTTCTGTCCGACCGCGTCGGCCGCCGCAAAGTGTTGGTGCCGGCCATTATCATTTTCTCGTTGATGTCTGCCTTCAGCGGCATGGTCGGCGGCCTGGTAGGACTGTTGCTGATCCGCGCTGTCATGGGTCTTGCTGAAGGTCCGGTGGCGTCTACCGGCGTAGCGGTTGCTGTCGAAGCCTCCCACCCCAAACGCCGCGGCATGAACAACGGCATTTTCCAGTGCATGATTTCGCTGTTCGGCAATGCCATTGGCCCCATCATCGCAACCCAGTTATTGCTGGTAACTACCTGGCGCAATGTGTTCATGCTGGTTGGTATTCCCGGCTTGATCATGGCCGTCGCAATGTGGTTCGTCATCCGCGAACCTGCGACTGTCACCGCTACCAGCACAGTGGCGCGTCCGTCGTTCGGTTCGATATTCGCGCACCGCAACGTCGGTCTCGCGATGTTGACGCTGATGTGCGCCATGGGTGGCGTGTTCGTCATGGGCGCCATGATGCCCGCCTACCTCACCGGCTTCATGCAGATGTCGGTGCAGGACATGGGCATTATGACGTCCGCCATCGGCTGGGGTGGTTGCATTGGCCAGTTCGCGATGCCTGCGGTATCTGACTTTGTTGGCCGCAAGATCGCCACGCTGGTGTCCTATGTGCTGGCAGCCATCTTCATTTATCTGTTTGCCTACACCGGTGTCACCAGCTTCACTACGCTGTTCGTGTTGCTGTTCTTCGCAGCCCTGTTCAACTTCTCCGCGCTGTCGATTCTCGCTGGCCCCGTGGCTGCAGAAGCAGCACCCATCGGCATGGTGGCGTCGGTCGCTGGCTTGGTCATCGGCGCTGGCGAAGTATTTGGTGGCGGTATAGCACCGATGATCGCCGGACAGATTGCCGGAGCCAAAGGCCTTGATGCGATATTCTGGTTCCCTATCGGCAGCCTGATCATCGGCTTCATCATTGCGCTGTTCCTGAAAGAAACAGCGCCCAGAAAGACCGGACTTGCCTAAGGTTTACTGCAATGAAAAAGGGGAGCCCAGGCTCCCCTTTTTCATGACATGAATTCAACGCAACCAGCAACAAGTTCGCGCTGTTTTGATACAGCTGCTTCTAACGCCGCAGGCGCTTTCTGAGATTGGTTTCAATCGCGGAAATTGTTGTACTGCAGCGGCAAGCCGAAATCCTGTTGGCGCAGATCGGCGATCGCTTTCTGCAGATCGTCGCGCTTGCCTCCCGTCACACGCAGCTTGTCACCCTGGATGGACGCCTGCACCTTGATGCCGGATTCCTTGATGTGTTTGACAATCTTCTTGGCGGTTTCGCTTTCAAGACCTTGCTGCACATCGCACTTCAGCGTGGCCTTGTTGCCGACTTGCTGCACCGGATTGGCTTTCAGCGTGCTGATATCGATCTTGCGTTTGCCCATCTTGTTTCGCAGCATGTCGAGCATCTGCTCCAACTGGTACTCGTTTGCAGCCGCCAACATGATGTGCTTTTCCTTCTCCTTGAATTCGAAGGTAGCGGTGACTCCCTTGAAGTCGTAACGCGCGCTGATCTCACGACTGGCCTGATCGATCGCGTTGGTCAGTTCGTGAATGTCGACTTCGGAAACGACGTCAAAGGAAGGCATGTGCTACCTCACAGCATCATCAGGCGGATGTCGCCAAGCAGCGACGCGAGATAGGTGCAGAACATGCCACCATCAACGCCATTCACTGCGCGATGATCGTACGACAGCGAGAACGGCAGCATCGTGCGCGGCACGAATGCGTTGTTCTTCCAGACCGGTTTGATCGACGCGCGCGATACACCGAGGATGGCCACTTCCGGCGCATTCACAATCGGCGTGAAGCCGTTGCCACCGATATTACCGAGGCTGGAAATCGTGAAGCAGCCGCCTTCCATGTCTTCACGTGAAAGCTTGCGGTCTTTGGCTTTTGCGCTGAGCTCGGCGATTTCCTTACCAATCTGCCAGATGGATTTCTGATCGGCATTCTTGATGACAGGGACCATCAGACCCGCCGGTGTTGCCACCGCTACCCCAATGTGGACGTAGCTCTTGCGAATCAGCTTGGTACCGGACGAATGCATCGACACGTTGAACTGCGGATGTTCTGCCAAGGCCTTCGCGCAGGCTTTGACAATGAACGGCAGCGGCGTGAGCTTGATGCCCTTTTTGTCCGCCAGCGCTTTTTGTTCGTTGCGGAAGGTTTCGAGATCGGTGATGTCAGCTTCGTCGAACTGGGTGACGTGAGGTACGTTGAGCCAGTTCTTCGTCATGTTCAGCGCAGTGACGCGATGCAGCTTCGTCATCTCCACTTCTTCGATAGCACCAAACTTGCTGAAGTCGATGTCGTCAATCGCAGGAATACCGGAGCCGGACGTTACTGCGCCACTTGTCGCGACAGTTGCACCACTCATTCGGGATTTCACATAGGCCTGTACGTCTTCTTTGACGATACGACCCTTGCCACCGGAACCCGTCACTTTCGACAGATCAACACCAAGCTGACGCGCCAACATGCGCACGGCAGGGCCGGCGTAGATTTCGGCATTTGGATTACGTTCAGCGGCAACAGCTACTGAAGCCGGTGACAATTTTGTGCCTGATTGCGTGCCATCTGCCGTTTTGGGTTCGATAGCAGCTGCATCCGAAGCAGCGACCTGGGTATCGGTAGTTTTCGCCGGTGCCTGCTGGGTATCCGCGGCCTTGGGCGCCGAAGCAGCGGCCTTGGCCGGTGCAGCTGAAGAGGCGGCACCGTCGGTTTCCAGATCAAGAATCACGGAGCCCTGCGACACCTTGTCGCCCAACTTCATCTTGATAGCGACTACCTTGCCAGCTTTCGGCGACGGCACTTCCATCGCCGCTTTGTCGGTTTCCAGCGTGACGAGACCTTGCTCTTTCTTCACGGTGTCGCCGACTTTCACCAGCACGTCGATCACTTCTACATCGGCAGCACCGCCAAGATCCGGCACCACAATTGTTTCTACGCCTTTACTACCGGCAGCAACAGGTTCTGGGGCGGGAGCAGCAGCCTTGGCCGCCGTAGCAGCGGCAGGCGCCGCTGCGGAGGCGGCTTCAACCTTGGCAGCAGGCGCCGGCTCGGATTTCGGAGCGTTGGCTGTTGGACCAGCAGCAGTGGCAGCCGTCTCGACGATCAACAGCGGCGAGCCGGTTTTCACCTGTGCGCCTACTTTTACCAACACTTCCTTCACAACACCGGCAGCAGTCGCCGGTATTTCCATCGCCGCCTTGTCGCTTTCAAGCACAACAACGGAGTCATTGGGTTTGAGGATGTCGCCGGGTTTGACGAGTATCTCGATTACTTCAACGGAATCGTCGGTGCCCAGGTCGGGAACATTGAGTTTTTCTGCCGCCACTTTTGTATCTCCTGCCAATCTATTTTGCTGCCAATTGTTTTGTTAACAGTGCCGTGCCTGCTTGCGAACAACTTGTGATTGTTCTCAAGCAAACAGCGGATTGGTTTTCTCGGGGTCGAGACCCAGTTTCTTGATCGCCTCAGTCACTACTGCGGGCTTGATCGAGCCGGCTTTCGCCAGTTCATTCAAGGCTGCGACTACGACGAACTTGCGATTTACTTCGAAGAAGTGACGCAGTTTCTCACGGCTGTCGCTGCGACCAAAGCCGTCTGTTCCCAGCACCTTGTAGGGAGCCGGAACGAACGCGCGAATCTGGTCGGAATAGAGCTTCATATAGTCAGTGGACGCAATGACCGGTGCCTTGCTGGTACCAAGCAACTGGCTGACGTACGGCACCTTCGGCTGTTTGGCTTCAGGGTGCAACATGTTCCAGCGATCACAGGCCAGACCGTCGCGCGCCAGTTCGTTCATGCTGGTGGCGCTGAAGACGTCGACATTGATCTTGTAGTCCTTGCGCAACATCGCGGCCGCTTCGCGCACTTCGCGCAAAATGGTACCGCTGCCCAGCAAACGCACACTCAGTTCGCTCTTCGCAACCTTGTATTCCTTGCTGCTGCCATCTTCAAGCAGGTACATACCCTTGATGATGCCGTCCTGCACGCCTTCCGGCATGTCAGGATGCGTGTAGTTCTCGTTCATCGCGGTGATGTAGTACCAGACGTTCTCGTCTTCGGCATACATGCGACGGATACCGTCCTGGATGATGACGGCAAGTTCGTAGGAGTAGGTTGGATCGTAGCTGACGCAGTTCGGAATCGTTACCGCAGCCAGATGGCTGTGACCGTCTTCATGCTGCAGACCTTCGCCGTTCAGCGTGGTGCGGCCGGCAGTGGCACCAATCAGGAAGCCACGGGCCTGCAAGTCACCGGCAGCCCAGCACAGATCGCCAACGCGCTGGAAACCGAACATCGAGTAATAGATGTAGAACGGAATCAGCGGGTAGTTGTTGACGCTGTACGACGTAGCGGCGGCAAGCCATGAGCTCATCGAACCAGCTTCATTGATACCTTCTTCCAGCAACTGGCCCTGCTTGTCTTCGCGGTAGTACATCACCTGACCGGAGTCGTTTGGATCGTACAACTGACCTTTTGCGGAATAGATGCCGATCTGGCGGAACATGCCTTCCATACCAAAGGTACGTGCTTCATCGGGCACAATCGGCACGATGCGCTGGCCGATTTCCTTGTCTTTGACGAGGTTCGACAACAGACGGACAAACGCCATGGTGGTGGACACTTCACGTTCGCCAGTGCCCTTCGTTTGCGCAGCGAAGGCTTCCAGCGTTGGCACGACCAGTTTCTGTGATACCGCGCGACGCGCAGGCAGCACACCACCCAGTTTTTCGCGCTGTTTGCGCATGTAAACCATGATCGGGCTGTCTTCGGTTGGACGGTAGTACGGCACTTCTTCCAGCTTGTCGTCCGGAATCGGAATGCCAAAACGATCGCGGAAGATTTTCAGTTCTTCCATCGCCAGCTTCTTGGCGGAATGCGTGGTGTTCTGACCTTCGGCCGATGCCAGCGCATAGCCCTTGATGGTTTTTGCCAGGATTACGGTTGGACGATCGAGGGTATCGACGGCCTGCTTGTAAGCCGCATAGACCTTGAATGGATCGTGGCCGCCGCGGTTGAGGTTGGCGAGATCGTCGTCGGACAGATGCTCCACCATCTTCAGCAGCTCAGGCGTGTTGAAAAACATTTCGCGGAAATGGGCACCACCGCGACTGGTGAAATTCTGGAATTCACCGTCTACCACTTCGTCCATGCGGTTCTGCAGCAGACCTTCTTTGTCTTTCTGCAGCAGGGCATCCCAGTTGCGGCCCCAGACCACCTTGATCACGTTCCAGCCGGCACCACGGAAAATGCCTTCGAGCTCCTGGATGATCTTGCCGTTGCCGCGCACCGGACCGTCGAGGCGCTGCAGGTTGCAGTTGATGACAAAATTCAGATTACCGAGACCTTCGCGTGCCGCGAGGCTGATGGCACCCAACGATTCCGGCTCGTCACACTCACCATCACCGAGGAAGGCCCAAATCTGGCGATCGCCCTGTTTGACCAGTTCGCGATTGTCGAGGTATTTCAGTACGTGGGCGGTATAGATGGCCTGCAAGGGTCCCAGACCCATCGATACGGTCGGGAACTGCCAGTAATCGGGCATCAGACGCGGATGCGGGTAAGACGAAAGACCATTGCCATCGACTTCCTGGCGGAAGTTGTCGAGTTGCTCTGCGCTCAGGCGGCCTTCAACAAAGGAGCGGGAATAGATACCGGGCGATGCGTGGCCCTGGAACAGGACGAGGTCGCCAAGGAAATCACCATTGGCACCGCGGAAAAAGTGGTTGAAGCCGACGTCGTACAACGTGGCGGACGACGAGAACGTGGAAATGTGGCCGCCGAGGTCATAACCCAGCTTGTTGGCGCGCATTACCATGGCCAGTGCGTTCCAGCGGATCACACCGCGAACTGCACGTTCCATATAAAGATCACCCGGCATTTTTGGCTCTTCTGCCAAGGGGATCGTATTGCGATATGGGGTAGTCAGCGAATCAACCGGCAATTGCTGGCCGGATTCGGTGGCCTTGTTGATCAGGCTTTTCAGCAGGAATTGCGCCCTGTCGATGCCTTGGTTGCGGATGATGCTGGAGATCGAGTCCAGCCATTCCTGGGTTTCTTGTGGGTCGGTGTCACGTAGGTTTGTGGCCATATCTGTATGCTCTACAAGGAATTTTGTTGCTGTAGTGAAATTACAGTGGGGCCGGATTCTACTCGCTGAACGACCGTTTTTTCAAACTGCCGAGGCTCAAATGTAGTTATACTACAAAAATTCTTGACCAGTGCTTTAACAATCCTTAAAACATTCGGCAATTACAGGACTTTGGTTTTGTAGTGAAAGGTTTTACCTGATTCCGGCCGCTTTCGTTTGGTGTTCAGCCAAGGCCTTTACGATACCGTGACCAGTCGAAACACGGGCCCGGATCAGTCTTGCGACCGGGGGCAATATCGGAATGCCCGGTGATGCGATCAACCGTTATTGCAGGGTAGTGCCGCATCAGCAACCGGGTAATCAGATCGAGCTGTTCATATTGGAAATCGGCGAACGGCTGGTCATCAGTGCCCTCCAGCTCAATGCCAATCGAAAACTCATTGCACTCTTCCCTGCCCTCAAAGCTGGATTTGCCGGCATGCCAGGCTTTGCGATCAAACGGCACATATTGCAGCACGACCCCATCGCGACGAATCAACAGGTGAGACGACACGCGCAACTGGCAGATATCGGCAAAGTACGGATGAAAGTCGGGACTGAGCTGATTGCAGAACAAATCACTGATCCACGGCCCGCCGAATTTGCCGGGCGGCAGACTGATGTTGTGAATCACCAACAAACTGATGTCGGTGCCAGGCGGACGCTCACTGTGATTGGGCGACAGCACCCGCTGGGCGCCATGCAACCAATGATCGACGATCTTGAAACCAGCCATGATCAAAGGGGTCAGAGTCATTTGATTTTCCGCGATTGTAATCGTTTAACATGCGATACCGAATCAAATGACTCTGACCCCTTTGATCTTCTCTGTTGATGCCTCATCCCATGTCTGACCCGGATTTTTTCAGCGATCTCGAAAACACTGTCGCCACCGCGCTGCGCGAAGATATTGGCAGCGGCGATCTCACCGCCCAACTGGTTGGCATCGACACGCAGGCGACGGCCCAGGTTATCTGCCGCGAGGATGCGGTCATCTGCGGACGCCCGTGGGTAGATGCTGTGTTTCGCCAGATCGATCCTGCGATCGTTGTTGACTGGCATGTAGCGGAGGGCGGCGCAACGAAGAGCAACACCACCGTGCTGGTTGCGCGCGGCAAAGCACGCGCGTTGTTGACTGCCGAGCGCTCAGCTCTCAATTTTTTGCAGACACTGTCCGCTGTGGCAACTACTGCACGCCAATATGCCGATCTCGTCAGACACACCGATGTACAGATTCTCGACACACGCAAAACCATTCCCGGCCTGCGGCTGGCCCAGAAATACGCGGTACGTTGCGGTGGCTGCCACAATCATCGCATCGGGCTCTTCGATGCCTATCTGATCAAGGAGAACCATATCCGCGCCTGTGGTGGCATTACCGGCGCAGTAACCATCGCGCGCGCGCTAAACCCGAGCCGCAAGGTGGAAGTCGAAGTGGAAAGCCTTGTCGAACTGGAAGAAGCGCTGAATGCGCAGGCAGACATTGTGATGCTCGACAACTTCAGTATCGAGTTGATCAAGGAGGCTGTTCAGCAGAACGGTGGGAGGGCCAAACTGGAAGCCTCCGGTGGATTTACCCATGAAGGCCTGGTGAAAGTGGCCGAAATCGGCGTGGACTATATTTCGATCGGGGCCCTGACGAAGCACGTCAGGGCCGTCGATTTTTCAATGCTTTTCTCTTGAAGCCTTCGTGATACGAATCAGAGCTTCATCAACTGTATGTTTTTGAACTTGATGGTGCCGGCCCCGTATTGCAGTGCCAGCGGACCACTCTTGTGTGTGGTGTCGTGCACATCCACGGTCTTGATGCCATTGATGATCACCACGATGTGGTCACCCTGCACGGTAATGTCGTAGGTATTCCATTTGCCACCCGCATTGACGATTTCACTGGGCGGCGCGTAATTCGGGATGCCACCGGTGCGGCCAGTCTGGTCGGGGCGCTCATCGATGATGTTGGCTTCATAGGCGGTCGAATCAGTGATGGCATCCGGGTTGTTGATGCGGAAATACACACCGCTGTTGGCCTTGCCATCGTTGGCGTAGAACTCAAGCTTGATATGCATGTCAGTGAACGTGTCCTGCGTGACCAGGAAGCCGCGCCCCATATCTGCAACGAACTCGCCGTTCTCAATGCGCCAGTTGGCATCGCCGACCTGACGCCAGCCATCGAAGCTGCCTGACATGTTCTTCCACTCTTCGGCGGCAACGCTATAAAGCGCCGGCACCAACAGCAGACCCGCGGCAACTACCTTGAAAAATCTGTTTGCGTTCATTGCTTCTCCCCTGGGCTTTGCCCGCTCGATTGGTTCAGGTTATTCGGAATCTTTGTAAATCAGCGTCGTGACCTGTTCTGACACCAGGCCGATCAGGAACACGATGACGGCGCTGAGGAACAATACCGCACTCATGTTGGTAAAAGTGTGGAAGTTGAAGAAGGTGTAGAAGTAATACAGCAAGCCGAGCCCGAAAAAGCTGCCGGCGATCGGCATGAAAATCTTCAATGGCGAATACAGCGTGCCGATCTTGAAGATAATCAGGAAAAAACGCACGCCGTCCTTGACCAGACTGATGTGGCTTTTGCCCTCACGTTTACCCGCTTCGATGTCGATATAGGCTACTGAGTAGCCCGCGCGGAAAAATGCCATCGTGATGGTTGTCGGGTAAGAAAACCCGTTGGGAAGCAGATACAGGAACTTCAGGAATTTGGCACGACTGACGATGCGGAAACCCGAAGTGAGATCGCGAATCTGCTGGCCGGAGATCCAGCTGGAAAGCCGGTTGTACATGGTATTGGCCACCAGACGACCCATGCTGGCCTGGGTGGCGGCACTGCGGGCGCCGACCACCATGTCATGGCCCACATCGTAGGTTTCGCGCAATCGCAGGATGTCAGGCGCCTTGTGCTGGCCATCACCATCCATGAACACCAGTATGTCGCGGGTAGCGTTGCGGGCGCCAGTTTTGATGCTGGCGCCATTGCCCTTGCTGTACTGGTGAGTAACAACCTTGACGCCGAGCGATTGGCACAAACTCACCGTCTCATCGGTGGACCCATCGTTGACGACGATGATTTCGGCACCCGGCAGCAGGTACTGCACCGTTGGCAGCAGCTTCTGGAGGTTAATTGCCTCATTCTTGGCCGGCATTATGATGGACAGATCGGCACCAACAGACACACTAGTCTCCTTCGGGCAATGAGGATCTGCACCCTTCACTGCAATAGCACACCGACAGCAATTCTGCCGGAATATCGAGATGTGACTATGTACAAACTCTGCGCTTGTCAGCAAGAGATTTCCTAGAAAAATCACAAAGTTCTATTAAACTACTAGAAAACCCGGCAGGAGCTGGACACCCAGGCAATAGCGGACATCCCGCTCGCCGGCAAATGCACAACCCACGATGCAACAGTTCACCCAACAAATGAGTCCTGAAACAACCATCACAGGGCTGGCCCGCCTGCTGGTTTCAGAGAACCTGCTGGAGCGGGAAGTTGCGCTTGCGGCGTTCACGACTGCGGACAAGAACGGCACACCCCTTGTCCGCCACCTCGTCAAGAACCGGCTCATCGACAGCAAGGTGGTGGCGAAGACGGCCAGTCAGGAATTTGGTCTACCCCTGCTCGACATCTCCGCGATGGACCCGCTGGTGTTTCCGCTGACCCAGGTCGACAGCAAGCTGCTCAGCAAGCACAACATGCTGCCGATCCTCCGCAAGGGTCACAAGATGTTCCTCGCCGTGTCGGATCCCTCCAACCAGACCGGCATCGACGAAATCAAATTCAACGCCGGTTGTTCGATAGACCTCATCGTAGTTGAAGATGACAAGCTGAATCAGCTGATCGAATCGCTGATCAACAGCGCGCAGGACGAAGCCAACAAGTTCGACGATCTGTCGAGCATGGGGCTCGATGATCTCGACGTCGAACTGGTGGATGAAAGCGCCGACGTTGACGAGGACGTTGGCAACGATGAAGACGAAACCCCGATCGTACGCTTCGTCAACAAGATCCTGGTCGACCTGATGAAGATGGGTGGCTCCGATATTCACATAGAACCTTACGAAAAAATTTATCGTATCCGTTTCCGTGTCGATGGCGTGCTGAAGGAAATCACCCGCCCGCCGCTCAATACCGCCATGCGCATCTGCTCCCGCATCAAGATCATGTCGAACATGGACATCGCCGAGAAGCGGGTGCCGCAGGACGGCCGTATCAAGATGAAAATTTCGCGCAACAAGTCGATTGATTTCCGCGTGAACACTTTGCCAACGCTGTGGGGCGAGAAAATCGTAATGCGTTTGCTCGACGCCAGCAGCGCACAGCTCGGCATCGACATGCTCGGATACGAGCCTTCGCAGAAGCAGCTGTATCTCAACGCCTTGCACCAGCATCAGGGGCTCATTCTTGTTACCGGCCCCACCGGTTCCGGCAAAACCGTATCGCTCTATACCGGCCTCAACATTCTTAACACCCACGAAAAGAACATCTCTACTGCCGAAGATCCGGTGGAGATCAACCTGGAAGGCATCAACCAGGTAGCGGTGAACGCGAAGGTTGGCCTGACTTTCGCCACGGCCCTGCGCGCGTTTCTGCGCCAGGATCCCGACGTGGTGATGGTGGGCGAGATCCGCGACCTCGAAACGGCCGAGATTGCGATAAAGGCTTCGCAAACCGGTCACATGGTAATGTCGACGCTGCACACCAACAGCGCGCCTGAAACACTGACGCGTCTGCGCAACATGGGGATTCCTTCCTATAACCTTGCTACATCAATCAGCCTTATCATCGCCCAGCGTCTCGCCCGTCGTTTGTGCAGTCATTGCAAGAAGCCGCTCAAGCTGCCACCACGTATCCTGATGCAGGAGGGCTTTACAGAGGCCCAGCTGCAAAACATGCAAATATTCGGTGCGGTAGGTTGTGATCGTTGCAACGACGGCTACAAGGGGCGTGTCGGTATTTACGAAGTGGTTCCCATCACGGACAAGATCGCGCGTTGCATCATGGATGATGGCAGCTCCATCCAGATCGCGGACATTGCGAGGGCGGAGGGTTACAACAACCTGCGCACTTCGGCTCTGATGAAAGTGGCACAGGGACTTACCAGTCTGGCGGAAGCCAATCGCTTAACCTAAGCCAGTAAACCAGGTCAGCAGGCACAGGATTCAACTATGGCAGCATCAACCGCAAAAAAACTGGATGTCTTCCAGTGGAATGGCAAAGACGCCCGCGGCAACCCGCAAAAGGGTGAGCTGGCCGGTTCCAATCTGGCCTCTGTCAAGACACAACTGCGCAAGCAGGGCATTCGTGTCGACAAGGTGAAAAAGAAATCGGAGATGTTCAAGAACAAGAAGGCCATCAAGCCGATGGACATCGCCATCTTCACGCGCCAGCTGGCGACGATGATGAAGGCCGGTATCCCGCTGGTGCAGTCCTTTGAAATTGTCGGTGATGGCCTGGAAAATCCGAGCATGCGTGAAATCGTCATGCAGATCCGGGATGACGTTTCATCCGGCAGCAACTTCGCCGAATCCATTCGCAAGCATCCGCGACAATTTGATGACCTGTTCTGCAACCTCGTGGAGGCAGGCGAGCAATCCGGTGCGCTGGAAACAATGCTGGAACGTCTTGCCACCTACAAGGAAAAGTCCGAAGCATTGAAAGCCAAAATCAAAAAGGCAATGAACTACCCCATCACCGTACTTGCCATCGCCTTGATTGTGACCGGCATTCTATTGGTGAAGGTCGTTCCCCAGTTTGCCGAAACCTTCAGTAGCTTTGGCGCGGAACTGCCAGCGTTTACGCAATTTGTCATGAAAATTTCCGACTTTGCCATCGCCTGGTGGTACTACGCGATTGGCGTGATTATTGCGGCAAGTTTTGCGTTCAAGGAGGCCAAGTTGCGTTCAAAAAAATTCTCCGACAACGTTGAACGTCTCACACTGAAATTGCCGGTGATGGGCGAAATTATCGAAAAGTCCGCACTGGCCCGCTTTACCCGAACGCTCTCTACCACGTTCGCTGCCGGTGTACCGCTGCCGGATGCCCTCACGTCCTGCGCTGGCGCCACTGGCAATGTCGTGTACCGCCAGGCTTTGCTGAAAGTGCGCGACGATGTCACCACTGGTCAGCAGCTGACATATTCGCTGCGCGTAGCTCAAATATTTCCGATCATGATCCTGCAGATGGTGTCGATCGGCGAAGAGTCTGGCGCACTCGATGCGATGCACGACAAATGCGCCACTTTCTACGAAGCAGAAGTGGACAACGCTGTCGATGGTCTGACGGCCATGATGGAACCAATGATCATGGCCGTGCTGGGTGTTCTCGTGGGCGGCCTGATGATCGCGATGTACATGCCCATCTTCCAGATCGGCGCTGTCGTCTAGGAAAACTGTATGACCTTTGTGGAATTCTTCGCCAGCCATCCGGTGCTGTTGCTGATTTATGCCTGGCTGATTGGCTTGTTGGTCGGCAGCTTTCTCAACGTGGTGATCTACCGTTTGCCGGTGATGATGGAGCGGGAATGGCGCGCGCAGTGTCACGAGTTTCTTGAAATGCCTGCGCCTGATACCAAGACCAGCGGTTTCGAAGTCTTCAATCTCGCCAAACCGGATTCGCATTGCCCCCAATGCAAGCATGCCATTGGCGCATTGGAAAACATTCCGGTAGTCAGTTATTTGTGGCAGCGTGGTAAATGCAAACACTGCAGGGCCCCGATTTCCATCCGCTACCCTGTTCTTGAGTGCGTAACCGCTGCGATGAGCTGTGCTGTGGTGGCGTGGTTTGGTTTCACCTGGCTCACGCTCGCGCTGCTGCTCTTTACGTGGATGCTGATCGCCCTGACGATGATCGATGTGGATCACCAGCTGTTGCCGGATGACCTGACGCTGCCCCTGCTGTGGCTCGGCTTGCTGGTGAATACGCAAGGCTGGCTGGTGCCCTTGCATGACGCGGTCTATGGCGCGATTGGTGGTTACCTGGTGTTGTGGCTGGTGTACTGGGCTTTCAAACTGCTGACTGGCAAGGAAGGCATGGGGTTCGGCGACTTCAAGTTGCTGGCCGCGCTCGGTGCCTGGCTCGGCTGGAAAGCGTTGCCGCAGATAATCCTGTTGTCATCCCTGGTTGGCGCAATAGTCGGCATCACGCTTATCGTGTTCAAAAGCCGCGGCCGTGACGTGCCGATTCCGTTTGGTCCGTATCTGGCCAGTGCAGGCTTTATTGCCTTGCTGTGGGGCGACAAACTAACCGGCCTTTTGTTCGGCTTCCTGGCCTGACCATGTCGCGCATCCGGCCCTTCATTGTCGGACTCACAGGCGGGATTGGCAGCGGCAAAACGACAGCCAGCCAGATGTTCGCCGAACTGGGCGTCGAAGTCATTGATGCTGACTTGGTGAGCCGCAATGTGGTTGCGCCTGGCTCTGCTGCGCTGCAACAACTCGTGCAATGGTTCGGCCACTCATTGTTGGCCTCTGACGGCTCTCTGCAACGACCAGTGCTGCGCCAACTTGTTTTCAGCGACCGCAACATTCGTTTGCAAGTGGAAAATCTGCTGCATCCACTCATTCGTTCAGCCATTCTTGATCAGATAGCACGCTCCACCAGCGCGTGGTTGCTGCTGGCTGCACCGCTGCTGTTGGAAAACAATGCCTATGATTTTGTTGATCGCGTACTGGTAGTGGACGCCGATGAAGCGCTACAGGTAAACCGCGTTGTGAGTCGCGACAACACTACTGATACCGAAGTGCTGCGCATCATGCAGAGCCAGTTGCCACGTGCCGAGCGACTGGCACGCGCCACTGACATAATCCGCAACCACGGCGATCTCGCATCACTGCGGCAACAGGTACATGACTGTTACCGTCTCTACGGAAAACTGGCTGATGAAAGACAACAAGCAATCAACGCACTCTGACGGAGTAACGCCCGTCAAACACACGAATTGCCCTACCTGTCGCAAGCAGGTAGCTTGGCTGGAAACCGAAATTTACCGTCCCTTTTGCAGCCGCAAATGCCAACTGATTGATTTTGGAGAGTGGGCGACCGAGCGACACAGCATACCGGCCGACACGCGGCCGGATCTTGATGATGCTGCCAACGAAGAATAAAAAAATTGTGTGGCGCGGGTCACTGATACCGACAACTAACTCCACTTGTCCATCATCGATTGTACCGACCGCAGTGTTACCGGTTTGGGCAAGTGGTCATTCATTCCTGAATCAAAACATTCCTGCAGAACGTGCGAGGCGGAGTGCGCAGTCACTGCGACGATGACGGCCTCCGCAAAACCCTTTTCGTGCTCAAGCGCACGAATACGACGTGTCACTTCCATGCCAGTGATGTCCGGCAGGCTGCAATCCATCATGATGTGGGTGGGACGAATCTGCATGTAGCTCTCCAGCGCCTGCTGACCATCGTCGGCAACGGCATAGGGAAGCTGCAGTTTGTTCAGATAGGCTGTGATCACCTTCTGGTTGACCACGTCGTCTTCAACTACCAACACCTGCACCGGGCGCAACTCAGCCTGTTCGCCGATGTGGCTGTCCTGCGCGGCGACGGGTGTACCCGGCACGTATGGAATCTCGAACCAGAAGCAGGAGCCCTGCGACTGTTCGCTCTTCACGCCAATACGCCCGCCCAGCAATTTGATAAGGCGACTGCAAATGGCAAGTCCCAATCCGGTGCCACGCGAGGTCGGATCGTTTCGGCTGAGCTGATAGTACTCTTCAAAGATCTGCTTCTGCTGTGTTGGTGAGATGTCAGTACCGTCGTCATGCACTTCAAAGCGCAACAGATCCGTTTCGGAACGCACACCTGCCATGCGGCATACCCGCAACTCTACAGTCCCGTTCTGGGTGAACTTGTTGGCATTGACCAGCAGGTTGGTCAGCAATTGCTGCAAGCGCATTCTGTCAACACGTACCCATGTGAAGTCACCCATCTGGTCCGTGAATTCCGTGCGGTTGCCACGTGGTCGTGTCAACGGTTCCAGCATATTCAGCGTGGAGTGCGCCAGCTCACGCAAATCAACATCCACGGGGCCCAGCATAACGGTACCGTCATTGACCTCGGAAAAATCCAGCACGTCATTGATAAGCCCCATCATCAACTTGCCGGATTGCAGAATGACATTCATCTGGTCTTGCTGATGATCATCCAGTGGCGTCGCTGCCATCGTACCGGCCATGCTGATAACACCGTTGAGCGGTGTACGGATTTCGTGACTGATGTGAGCGAGGAATTCTGACCTGGCCTGGTTGGCACGTACTGCTTCATTGCGCGCTTCGGCCAGCTCCTGTGTTTGTTTACGCAATTGCTCGGTGTTGTTCACCATCTTCCAGTAAGACAGGTTCTGTTTGCCGGACAGGTTGAACAGATAGACGACAAACAGAATGAACAGCAGCGCGAGCGTCAGCAATTGCGGTTGAGACCAGAACCACAGCAGATACAGCACCAGCGGCACGATATACAGCAGGACCAGGCTTCTGCTCAGGCGCTGATCCATCGCCATTGCGACTGAACCACCACAGGCTGCACCGGCGGTCAGCGTTATCGTGATGGCACTGCTGGCATTCAGCTGGGGCGGCAGGCTGACAATCCATGCGGCAAAAACACCCCACAGTCCCGCATTGCCGAGCAGACAGACATAATAGAGTTTCGGGAGTACAAAGCCGTTTTGCGCGGGTAACGTCAGGTACATCCGCACGCGAATGACCATCAGCACACCAAGCGACAAAAGGATCGTCGACGCAATGACGGGGTGTTGCCAGATCAGTGGCTCCACCAGACTCAACGCCACTGCACCGATGGTGAAGAACAGACCACCAAGGCCCGACTGGGTCAGCAGATCCAGATCCGATTGTTGGCGGGGTGTCAGCGCCACGCCACCGGGCGAGGCTGCCTGCCGCTTGCTGTCATTTTTACCCATCATCTATTCTCGGCAGCAGAGCGAACAGCAACGCCCATTCAGGCGAATGCAGCAATCACTGCAAACTATTGTGCGAACTCGTAGATCGAAAACAGTGTGCCGTTATCGCCACGAAAATCCAGTTTACACTCGCCAAAGGAGGCGGGCAGTGTCCAATCGACACCTTCCATGTATTCCAGCTCCAGCGTACGGCGCTCGCAATGGGCGACCACCTTGTCCAGCTTGCCTTCACGCACATCGGCCACTGTGAAAATACGGTGTACCGGCACGTAGGTCTGGTGCTTGTTTTCCGAAATTTTGCCTAGCGATGACAACTGGTCAGGGGCCGCCACCTGCTGGCGCGCTGTCTCAACCCACTGCATAACGGCGTCATCTGCCGGGACATCGTACAGCGCATCAAGCTCTTCCCATGTGCGCAATACTTCGCCCTGTTGACGCACTGCAGCAGCCAGCATCAAACGTTGTTTGAGCGCGCTCTGCAGCAGTGCTGGCGTCAACATATAGTCCTGCGTACCGCCAATGTTAACGGCGGTCTGGGTGGCACGCTTGCTGGCTTCCAGCGCGGCATAGGGATCATTCATGCCAGAATAGGCGGTAGCCAACATCTGGTTCAGCAAGGCGTAGTCCATCACGCTATGGGCCTTTTTCAATGTATTCCTGGTTGCATCCACTGCAGTTTCAAAGTTCTTGTCGCTGATGTTTTTGTTGAGTGCCTCAAGTTCTTTCTGCACATCTTCGGAAACCCCCAGAGTCTCGGATACACGCATTCTGAACGTGAACTCCTGGTTGAAAAAATCCCGGGCTTCGCCATTCACAGTGCCGGGGGCGAAGGTCCATTTGCCGACGTTCTGCTTGATGATGTTTTCGTAAAACGGATTGGTAAATCCTCCGTCGAGAACTTCCACGTCACCGGTAGTACCGTCGGCTTTGACGGTATAACGGGCGGTGATGATGCCCTCATTGCCAAAGCCGGGAACGAAACGGCCTTCCTGCAACAACGGTGTCGGTTTTACCAGCACCGGCGCAGGTGCTGGCGCAGCTTCCTGCGCAACGGCCAGCGTGGTGGACAGCAATCCGGTAGCGACGATAGCGGTAACTCTTGTTGTGAAAAAGATGAGTGCTGTGTTTTTGATCGACATGGTGCGTTCCCCCTCGTGGTTTTTGTTATGCCGGCAATACTAAAACCAAAGCATTGAGCCGGTCCATCAGCAAACAGTGGCATGCGGCGCCTACCCCTCGTTGCCTAGTCCTCGTCGCCTTTGAATGCCTGTTTACGGCTGTAGTCGTATTGCTGGACCAACTCGTAATGACGAATCAGCGCCTGCATCACCACGGGATTCTCACGCGCTGCCTGTTCGATCTTTTCCGCCAGTTCCGGGTTGTGCAGCTTCAGCGAAAAACTCAGCGGCGGGGAGGTCTGGACGCCAGTCACCATCGCAAGCGCTTCATCCCGCTGGCCATCAAGGGCGTAACCCGGCAGGCATTGCTTCTGTTTGATGTGGCTGAAATTGCGTATTTCCCATGAGCAATGAACATCGTAGCGATCGTCTGCATTCTGTTCGTTGAATGCGGCAAACATCGCATCTTCGGCGTCCGAAATTTTCGTCCTTAATTCAATCAGTGACGGCTGCGCGGTAATGACCACCTCATCACCAACAGAGGGTGCAGGTACGGGGAGCTCCGCTGCGTGCAACTCGAATGTTGCCCCACTGGCCAGCATCAATACCGCCCACAAGAATCCCTGCTGTTGAGCACCCTGCATGCGCACCACCCATGGAAATTGCCTGCGTTTCCACCACTCTATTTCATGCCACTACGGAAGGCAAAATCAGCCGCATTAATCGTGCATTAATGGAAACAAAGCCATGCGGCTTTCCCACTTTGCTTGGGGACTTGCCCGTGCAAGAATGCCGCCTCCACAAAAACAGGGCGATGCTCATGATTTACAGGCTTGCTATCACTTTACTCCCGGCGGCTTTGCCGCGATTTGCCACTTTACTGCTGCTGACCAGCCTGGCTGTGCCAGCTGCCGCCCAGCAAGCTCGCTCGCTAAACGATTGCCAGAACATTACTGATCGCGCTGCGCGATTCGAGTGCTATGACAAGGTGGAGACGGTTCCACGCGTGCCCGCCGGCGCCACAATGTCCACAATTCCGGCCACCCGTGCAGCTCCCGCTGCCAGCGCGCCAGCCTCCCCGGCTGCTGCCACATCATCATCTTCAACAGCCATCGTCCGGGAGACGGAAGAGCGTGAACCCTTGCTCAAGCGCATCCTGCCGTTTGGCCTGGGTGACAGCGACGAGGAAGAGGAGAGCAACAACACGGCTACGGAAGCAACGGCACCTGTTAGCGAAGTGGACAGTTTTGGCCGGGAAGAAAGCGCTCGCCAACAGGCCAGTGAAAACCGTGAACTGATCGACACCATTGCCAGCCTGAGAGAAACAGAACCCAATACCTGGAGGGTAACGCTGAGCAACGGCCAGATCTGGCAACAGGTAACTGGCAAGCGCTATCTGATGAAGGAAGGGGATCAGGTGCGGATACGCCAGAGCGGCTGGGGCAGCTCCTATCGACTCTATGTCGACAGGCTCGGCAGCTACATTCAGGTTGATCGCGTCGACTGAGACCTGATTAACCGCTAACGCTGCTACAAACACTAGTCGCGGCTGCCAGGCCGCGATCAATCAAAGCCATCAGGGATTCAACTCAGGGCGTGTGGGCGCAAACCCGACGCTGGATTATCATCGCCGGCCTGGATTTCCCTGTCAGTTCTCCTGAGGTAGTCATGAAGACCACTCCGTCTGCTGTTTTATCTGCTGCGTTATCCGCAAAAGTACGCCAAGCCTTGCGTTGGTCGGCCATTGCCACGCTTGCCGGCTTCGCATGTCCCACACTGGCCCAGGATGATGCAGCATTGGCTGAAGCCGGGCGCAGCAACGAATGGCTTACCTACGGCCATGACTACGCCGAGACCCGTTTCAGCTCGATGACGCAGATCAACGACAGCAATGTCGGCGAACTGGGACTGGCATGGACCTTCGATACGGATTCATTCCGCGGCCTGGAAGCAACACCGCTGGTACATGACGGCGTTATCTACGCCACACGCCCGTGGAGTAGCGTATTTGCGCTGGATGCCCGCACCGGCGCCCTGCTATGGGACTACGATCCCAAGGTCGACAAAGCCATGGGCTGGAAAGCCTGCTGCGACGTCGTTAACCGCGGCGTCGCAATGTATGACGGCAAGATATACGTTGGCGCCATTGATGGACGTCTGATTGCACTGGATGCCAAGACTGGTGAGGAAGTATGGTCCGTCGTCACCGTCGATCAAACCAAACCCTACACGATCACCGGCGCCCCGCGCATTGCGGATGGCAAGGTGTTGATTGGTAATGGCGGTGCAGAACTTGGCGCGCGTGGTTATGTGACTGCTTACGACGCCAAGACCGGTGAAGAAGCCTGGCGTTTCTGGGTCGTGCCCGGCAATCCCGCCGACGGCTTTGAAAACCCCGACAGGGAGTTTGCCGCCAAGACCTGGTACGGCAAATGGTGGGAACAAGGCGGCGGCGGTACCTCGTGGGATTCCATCATCTATGACCCTGAAGCCCGCCTCGTCTATGTCGGCACCGGCAACGGCTCACCCTGGAGCCGTGAACTGCGCAGCGAAGGCAAGGGCGACAACCTGTTTCTCTCGTCCATCGTTGCATTGAACGTCGATACCGGCCGCGTCGCCTGGTACTACCAGACCACGCCAGGTGATGACTGGGACTTCACCGCCGTACAGGGCTTGATGATGACCGAGCTCACCATCAATGGCGTTGAACGCAAAGTGATCATGCAGGCCCCGAAGAATGGCTTCTTCTACGTACTGGATCGTGTCACCGGTGAACTGCTATCAGCTGAACCGTATGCGAATGTGACCTGGGCCACCGGCATCAGCAAGGAAACCGGTCGTCCGCTGGAAACCGAGCATGCCCGTTACAAGGACTTTGTCTCCACCGTAATGCCAGGCCCCGGCGGCGCCCACAACTGGCATCCGATGTCGTATAACCCACTTACCGGTCTCGTCTACCTGCCAACGCAACAAGGCAGTCGCTTCAATTACGTGAAAGCGCCCGGCTTTGAATATCAACCGGGCAAATGGAATACTGGTGTTGTGCTGGGCAACTCTGCCGCACTGCCGCAGCGCCCACAGGGTGAATATGTCGACGGTGCCGGTCCGGTGAATCCAACCCCTGGCGCCTTGCTGGCGTGGGATCCACTGACGAACAAGCCACGCTGGCAGATCGATTATCCGAACGCCATCAATGGCGGCACCTTGAGCACGGCAGGCAACCTGGTATTCCAGGGCACCTCTGACGGCCATCTGTACGCCTATGCTGCCGACAGCGGCACAAAGTTGTGGGATGTTGATCTTGGCGTGGCAACAGTAGCGCCACCTGTCACGTGGGAAATGGATGGCAAGCAGTACTTGTCAGTACTGTCCGGCTGGGGTGGTGCCACTGCATTATTCGGTGTGAACCCTTCGGGAGAATACAAGGCAGAGGGACGCCTGTGGACCTTTGTTATCGGCGGCGACAAGAACATCGTGCCTGTCAAAGGCCAGGCATTGCCTGAACTGACTGCAGTGCCATTCAACAATGATGCTGCGCTTATTCAGCAAGGCAGTGATTTGTACGGCGAGCGTTGTGCGATGTGTCACGGCCGCAATGCTGCTGGCGGTGGTGCCCTCGCCGATCTGCGTTACGCGGCACCCGCCACCTACGACATCATCCAGAACATTGTGCGCGAAGGTGCGTATACCGGACTCGGTATGCCAAACCTTGGCCAGTATCTGGACGAGAAACAGGTGGATGCGATCAAACAGTTCATCCTGTCGCGTCGCGCGGCTTTGATGCAGCAGTAATAGAAAGCTGGGCGGCGGTCTGGAACGACCGCCGTCAAACCAGCGCCAGTCCCAGCGTCCGCAAGCCCAGCAATGCGACGACGACCCCAACGGCAAAAGTGAGTGGCCTGGCGGGCAAGTGCTTGCATGCCCACGCACCTATAGGCGCGGCACACATGCCACCCAATGCCAATGCCACGACCGTAGGCCAGTGCGTGGCGGAAGAAGCGGTAATGAACACCAGTGTGACTGTAGTGGTCACGAGGAACTCCGTGCTGTTCAGCGTACCCACTGACTTCTGCACGTTGTCACCACGCAGAATAAGTCCCGACGACACGATCTCCCCCCAGCCCGCGCCTGTGAACGCGTCAAAGAATCCACCTAGCCCACCCACCGCTCGCGCACTGATCTGGCGCAACGGTCTCACGGCAGCAGGCCACAAGGCCTTGAAAGCGATGACACTGCCAATCATCACAAAATACACCGCCAGCAGGGGCCGCAAATTATCTCCGGGCATCAGGAGTATAGCCAAGGAGCCCAGCAGGGCACCCAGCACAGCAAACGGCGCCAGGCGGCGCAGCAACGCGAAATCGATGTTGCGGAGACGCCAATGTGAATATGACGACATCGCACTGGTGAATATCTCGGCGGTATGCACAGTGGCGCTAAGTGATTGGGCCGGGAAACCCAGCGCCAGCAGAGACGAGGAAGACAACGTACCGAAGGCCATGCCGAGTGAGCTATCGACCAGCTGGGCACCGAAGCCGGCGGCGAAATACCAGAGAAGCGCTGAATCAAGCATTGCACATCACGTCAACGCCAGCAGGGTATCGACGATGATGACATTGGCTTGTGGAAAGTTGTACTGGCGCAAGTCGGAGCGCTTTACCCAACGCAGCTCCTGCCCTTCTCTCCCATGCGGCTCGCCGCTGAAACTGCGCACGACCCACACATCAAGCGTGACATGTTTGTCGCCATAGTCGTGTTCTGTGACCAGTAACTGTTCAGATTTTTCTACGATGAGGTTCAGCTCTTCCAGCAGTTCGCGAGAGAGAGCAGCTTCGACACCTTCATCCGGTTCAACTTTCCCACCCGGAAACTCCCAAAGACCACCCTGGTGTTTGTGCTTCGGGCGCAATGCCAGCAGCACTTCGTCGCTGTCATTCAGAATGACACCGGCAGCGACGTGAATGCGGCTCAAGTGCGGTACTCGGCGTTGATCGTGACATAGTCATGCGAGAAGTCGCAGGTCCACAGCGTTTCGTTGCAGTTGCCACGACCGAGTTTCACGATGATGCTGAACTCGGCAAGGCTCAACACACTTTGGCCGGCGGCTTCCGTGTAGGTAGCAGCACGCGCGCCATTGCGGACTATGTTTACATCGTCGAGCCAGATTTCGATGTTGTCGACTTGCAGCTTCTGCAAGCCTGCGCGGCCCACCGCAGCAAGAATGCGTCCCCAGTTCGGATCAGACGCAAACAATGCAGTTTTCACCAGAGGTGATTCGCCAATGGCATAACCTACCTGCAGACACTCCTGCACGGTTGCACCGCCTTCTATTCTGATGGTGACAAACTTGGTGGCACCCTCACCGTCACGCACGATGGCAGTTGCCAGCGTGATGAAGACTGCTTCCAATTCTGTCGTGAAACGCTGTTGTTCAGCTGCATTCAATTTGTCGAATTGAACGCCGCTGGCGCCAGTGGCAACCAGCATGCAGCAGTCATTGGTGGAGGTGTCGCCATCAATCGTGATGCGATTGAACGAAAGATCGGCAGCTTTTCGCACGCAAGTCTGCACCTGGGTAACAGTCATGCCGATGTCCGTGAAAACATAGCCGAGCATGGTTGCCATGTTCGGTTTGATCATGCCGGCGCCCTTGGAAATGCCCGTGATCGTAATGGTCTTGCCTGCAATTTGAAGCTGACGTGAGCAGGCCTTGGGCCTGGTATCTGTCGTCATGATGCCGCGAGCGACCTTGTGCCAGTCATTCCCTTGCAGTTCAGTCAGCGCGTTACCGATGACGGCGTTGATTTTTGCAGCAGGCAGGAGTTCACCAATTACACCAGTAGAAAATGGCAACACGGCATTGGCAGAGATGTTCGCCGCAGTGGCGAGAGCTTCGCAGCAACTCTGCGCTGCCTGCAGGCCCGGCGCGCCAGTACCTGCATTTGCATTGCCGGTATTGATCAACAGATAGCGCGGTGCCGTTTGCGCGAGATGCTGTTTACAGAGCGTAACCGGCGCTGCACAGAACGCGTTGGTCGTGAATACACCGCCGGTGACACTGGTTTCGGCGAGTTCAAATAACACCACATCCAGACGACCCGCTTTCTTGATACCCGCAGACACCGCCGCCATGCGCACACCTGCTACGGCGTGCAACGTTCCCAGATCATCACTTCCCACAGCCATTGGTGGACTCCGTATTCCTGAACTCAAACATCCAGCTTACCGTGACAAGCCTTGTATTTCTGACCAGAACCGCATGGGCATGGATCATTGCGACCAACCTTGGGTGCGTTACGCATCGCTGGCGCTTTCGGAACAACTGGCGGCGGTGCGTCCGGTGTGGTTTCAGGCGTAGGCTCCTGGTGAATCGGCTGGCTGATAACCTTGGCCGCTTCCGCCTGGCGCTGCTTCTCAATAGCATCCACTTCCTGTTCCTTGCGAATGCGCACCAGACTCAGGAACTTGATGACTTCCACCTGGATGTTCTTCAGGAACTCTTCAAACAGCATGAAGGCTTCGCGTTTGTACTCCTGCTTTGGATTCTTGCCGCCATAACCGCGTAGGCCAATGCCTTGGCGCAGGCTGTCCATCTGGGCAAGATGTTCCTTCCAAAAAGTATCGAGGATCTGCAACGTAATCTGCTTCTCGAACACGCGCATGTTGGAGCCGATCTCCGCGCTCTTGGCGTCATAATCTGCCTGCACAGCCGCCAGAACGCGTTTACGCAACGTTTCCTCCAGCATTTGTTTGTCGTCAGCCAGCCACTGATGCACCGGCACCTTCACGCCGTAATCGGACGCCAGCGCCTGCTCAAGGCCGGGGATGTCCCATTGGTCATCCATGCTGCCCGCAGGCATGAAAGTATTGATGCAGTCGTACACGACAGTTTCACGCATCGATTTGACCACATCGGCAATGTCATCGATCTCCATCAACTCATTGCGACGCTGGTAAACGATCTTGCGCTGCTCATTGGCAACGTCGTCGTATTCCAGCAACTGTTTACGGATGTCGAAGTTGCGGTTCTCAACTTTTCGCTGCGCCTTCTCGATGCTGTTGGTGACGATGCGATGTTCGATCGCTTCACCTTTTTCCATGCCGAGACTGCGCATCATGTTGGCCACTTTCTCGGAGGCAAACAGACGCATCAGGTTATCATCGAGCGACAGGTAGAAACGTGAATAGCCGGGATCACCCTGCCGGCCAGCGCGACCGCGCAACTGGTTGTCGATACGGCGGGATTCATGACGCTCGGTACCGATGATGTGCAAGCCACCGGACGCCAGCACCTGTTCCTGTCGCTGCTTCCAGTTCGCCTTGATCTCGGCAATGCGAGCTTCAGTACGCTGTTCTTCCGGCAGCGCGGCAACTTCAGCTTGCCAGCGACCACCGAGCACAATGTCAGTACCGCGACCCGCCATGTTGGTAGCAATCGTCACCGTACCCGGGCGACCGGCCTCAGCAATGATTTCCGCTTCCTGTGCATGAAACTTCGCGTTCAACACGTTGTGTTTGATTTTTTCCTTGGTAAGGAATTTCGACAGGATTTCCGAGGTTTCAATGCTCGCGGTACCAACCAGTACCGGCGCTCCCTTGTCGCGATATTCGATGATGTCGCGCACGATGGCTTCGAACTTTTCCTGTGTACTCAGGTAAACGAGGTCATTGTTGTCGATACGCACCATCGGCTTGTTGGTAGGAATTACCACAACGTCGAGCCCGTAGATCTGATGGAATTCATAGGCTTCGGTATCAGCAGTACCGGTCATGCCTGCCAGCTTGTCGTAAAGACGGAAATAATTCTGGAAGGTCGTGGAAGCCAGTGTCTGGCTCTCATTCTGGATTGGCACACCTTCCTTCGCTTCGATGGCCTGATGCAGGCCTTCGGACAAACGGCGCCCTTGCATCGTGCGGCCCGTATGTTCATCGATCAGTACGATCTGTTCTTCCTGCACGATGTACTCGACATCGCGATGGAACAGATAGTGCGCTCGCAGTGCGGAGTTCAGTTGATGTAACAAAGTCAAATTGGTAGCGGCGTATAGCGATTCGTTTTCGCGTAGCAGCCCACGGCTCACCATCAGCTGTTCCACTTTTTCGTGGCCCGGATCGGTCAGCTCTACCTGGCGCTGTTTTTCATCCACATAGAAGTCGCAGTCTGGTGCTTCATAAATTTCGACCTGACGCTCCAGCTGTGACTTCTCGGGCTTCTTGTCACCTTTCGT
>JAZKEH010000191.1:0-2933 GCA_040387155.1 Pseudomonadota bacterium
AGCGAAACACCTGGACTGTTTCGCGTTGCAGGCCTGATCGAAATGTATCCGTCTGATACGCTGACAATGTTTCTGCATAGTAGGTATTCAGCGCATCCTGCGCGGCATAAACTTCCGACAAGCCCGCCACCACCTTATAGTCCAGCAGTCGCAACGCCCCGGTTGAGACCGCAGCATCCCATGCACCTCTCCTTAATGACGGCTTGCCAAATCCACTGCCTACCTGACCTAACGCTGCAAAAATTATGTCCCAGCCCGATTGTTCCGAATTGGATAAATCCGCAGATTTCACAAGCTCATACAATTGTCTCTGCCTGGGCAGCGTGGCTTCCAACTGACCGATGTTGTACTCAAGTTCGGTCCGTAAATTGAGTTGCACTTGCTCGGCAAGTTCCTCGTCCACTTGCGCCTGGCGCCACTCCGAAACACCGAAGCCCAACAACACACTTAGAACGATCAGGATGGCTTCGAACGTGAACCGGGGATTCACGCGGCTTTTTTTCGGAGGGTCAACAGAAACGTTAACAGGAGTAACAAACATTTCCGTAACTGGCGGCTGCGTTTCAGTAGTCATGTGATCACCTGAATCACTCAGAAGATTTTTCCCGAACTGCAGTGGAATACGACGACGCGTGATGATGTTCCACGGCGCTCAGTGCTCTCGTTTTGCAGGTAGTGCAAACCAGCACTGTGCGTTTCGCGCAGCGCTGGCAAGCCGTAGCAATTATTGGCCCGGCAGCGCCAGCGCCACCAACTGACTGCCGCCACCGCCACTGGTCGCCACGACAATATATTGCTTGCCCTGGTGCATATAGGTCATCGGCATGCCCGTCTGAGGATTGGGCATCGCGACTTCTGCAACGATCTCTCCGGTAGCCTTGTCGTGCGCGCGCAGCAACGGTTTGCCACCGCCGCCTTCGCCCGAAAACAGCAGGGTTTTCGTCACGAGTATTCCCGAGCGGTTCTGGTTGCCGGTGCGTGGCAGGTCGACACCTTGCAGCGCAGGGTTGTTGACGATGTTCTGCGGCGTATCGGCGTTGGGAATCCACCAGAGGTGTTCACCACTCATCAGGTCAATGGCAGTGATGCGACCGTACGGTGGCGTCATGATCGGCACGCCGTCGACATCGAGCGTGTTGCGCATGGTGCCCTGGATATACGCGACGCTCGAATCGTCACCACCCGGCACAAGCCCCATGAGCATCAGCGACGTGCGCGACGGCACGTAGAGAATGCCGGTGTCCGGATCGTAAGCACCGCCTTCCCAGTTGGAGCCACCGGTTGCATGCGGCACGTGCAGAATTCCCTTGGTGCCATCCGGCGCATCGGCGAGCGAAGGTGGCGAGTAAAGTTCGCTAAGGCGGTAGGGCTTGATGAGTTCACGTGCCTTGGCATTGAGCTCCGGCGTGTAATCGACGAGGTCACTGACACCGAAACTCTGGCGATCATAAGGTGCGGGCTTGCTTGGTATAGGCTGCGTCGGTGAGGTCCACTCGCCGGGCACGTCGGTTTGTGGAACGGGGGTTTCGATGATGTCCCAGATCGGCTCGCCAGTCGCGCGATCAAATACAAACGCCATTGCTTGCTTGGTCAGCTGCACGATGACTTTGCGGCCATCGGGCAGGTCGGCAAGAATCGGCGCTGCCGGCAGGTCCCAGTCCCAGATGTCGTGATGGGCAACCTGGAAATACCACTTCATGTCGCCGGTGCGATAGTCGAGCGCAACCAGCGAGTTGCCGAACAGGTTGTCGCCGGGGCGGTCGGCGCCATAGAGATCACCGGTCGGAGTTTCCACGGGCAGGTACACAAGCCCCAGTTCCGGGTCCGCCGCCATGGGCGCCCACACTCCGGTATTACCTGTGAAACTGGCCGAATCGCCGAGCCATGTTTCGCTGCCGAACTCACCTTTCTCCGGAATCGTGTGAAAGGTCCAGAGCAATTCGCCCGTGCGCGCATCGTAGCCACGAATGTCGCCCTTCACGTTCGACGCCGACAATGGTCGCGTGCTCAGCGCATGCGAGGCGCCGACCACAATCACGTCATCCACGACCAGCGGCGGGAACGAAAGACCAATATCGAGATCCTCGCGACCCGGCCCGAGGCGCAGGCCATCCTGCAAATCCACCCAGCCGCCTGCGCCGAAATCCTCGACGGGCAGCCCGGTTTTCGCGTTCAGTGCCACGAGGTAGTAACCGGGTGTCACGGTGAAGATCACTTCGCGATCACCCTCGCTCCAGTACGCGAGGCCTTTACCGGAACCCTTGCGCGGCGCCTTGTCGAAACGTTCACCTTCCTGCGCTCGCCAGAGCCACAGCAACTGGCCATTGGCTGGATCAACCGAGATGATGTCGCGCGTGACGCCGGCGGTGGAGTAGAGCTTGCCATTCACCATCAGCGGCGCAGTGACATTGCTGCCTTCCGTGACGGGACCGAAGTTATCGAGATCCAGCGACCAGGCCACTTCAAGGTTCTGCACGTTGGTGGCATCGACCTGATCGAGTTCGCTGTAACGCGTGGCGTCGAGTTCGCCGTTCATCGTGATCCAGGCACTCTCCTCTAGTGCTTCGGTCGTGCTGGTTGCGGACGGACCCAGCGTCAGTGTCGCAAGCGAGTCAGGACTCAGAGCGCCTTGTGGTACGTTCACTTTGCCGATCGTGAGTACAAAGGCTGTGACGTCCAGGTATTGCTGGGGGGACAACGTGGCGGCATTTTCGCCGGGCATCGTGGTGGTGATGGTCTCGAGCAGTTCAGCGCCGTTGTGGCCGTACCAGTCGTTGCGCAACCTTGCTTCGATTTCGATGGGGATGTGGCAGCGCGTACAGTAGCTCTGGAAAACGGTTGCACCGCGTTCGAGATCGGCAGTCTGGGCGGCCAGGCCTGCGGAAAAAAACACCAGAAAAATACTTGCGGCAATACGCATGAACGACTCCCCT
>JAZKEH010000192.1:0-4154 GCA_040387155.1 Pseudomonadota bacterium
ATGCCGAACAGCTCGAGCGCATCGCTATCATCATTCCGGCGTTCAATCCGGCGACGTCGCTGCTGCAACTGGTTGATGAGTTACTGCAGTATCGTTATGCGGCGTTGATCATCGTTGATGATGGGTCCCGTCCCGACTGCGAGCCGATATTCAAGGCGATAGCGAATCATGATCGTGTCACCTTGTTGCGGCATGCTGTCAACAGTGGCAAAGGTCGTGCGCTGAAAACGGCATTCAACTACTGCATGCTCCATCCAACCTTGCATGGCGTTGTCACCGCAGATGCCGATGGCCAGCACAAGGCCGATGACATTGCCCGCGTCGCCATGGCGCTGGTGCAGCAGAGCGAACCTGCATTGGTACTGGGTGTGCGTGAGTTCAGCGATAACGTGCCGCTGCGCAGCAAGTTCGGCAACGAACTGACACGGTTGGTGTTTCGCGCCCTCTACGGTTTGCGCGTACGCGATACGCAGACAGGGTTGCGCGGCTTGCCACTCTCAACCCTGGGTGTATGGATAAACATCGCCGGCGAACGTTACGAATTTGAATCCACGATGCTGATCGAAGCAATCAATCACCATGTGCCTGTGCATGAAGTAGCCATTGCCACGATCTATCTGGACAACAACAGCAGTTCCCACTTTGATGTATTGCGTGACTCAATGAAAATCTATTTTGTATTGCTGCGTTTCCTGCTGTCGTCGCTGTTGACCAGCGGTGTTGATTTCCTCGTGTTTTCGCTCGCGCTGACACTGACAGGCAGTGTGGGGGCGGGCATGTTGTGGGGACGCGGCATCGCCCAGTTCGTTAACTTTCTGGTGAACCAGCGGTTGGTGTTCCGCCAGCGCAAGGGCGGCTACGCCGCATTCGCACGGTATCTTGCGCTGGTTGCGGTGTTGGGAACGTTTTCGTATCTGATGATTACGGAAATGCAGGAGAGGTTCGGGCTCAATCCGCTGATAGCGAAATTGTTGGCTGAATCCATTCTGTTCGTTATCAGCTTTTCGACGCAGCACAACCTGGTATTTGCAGTGCCGCGCCAGCCCAACGAAGAAGCGCAAAGATGAAGATCGTTCCGAAGGCTACGGATTGGGATGCGTACTACGCCAAGCCGTTTGCGGCGACTACGGTCACGCGCCGCATCACCACTGCACGTCTGATTGGCCATATGCAGCGGTGGCTGGATTGCGAACACCCCGTCATCGCCGAGCTTGGCGGTGCCAACAGCTGCTTTGTCGATGCGCTGTATCAGGCCCTGCAACCCAAAGAATATCTGGCTGTCGACAACAACCGTTATGGTCTTTCCTTGTTGGGTAAGCGCTGTGCCCATCTGACGGGGCTAACGGCGTTGGAGGAAGATGTGTTGCATCCACAACACACCGCGCAAGCGGATCTCGTGTTCAGTGTTGGGTTGATTGAACATTTTGATGAAGCAGGGACGGCGGCGGTCATCGCCAATCACTACCGTTACGTGCGACCAGGCGGCCTGGTAGTTATCAGCTTCCCCACGCCGACGTTTCTATATCGCGGCATTCGCAGGTTGGCGGAATTGCTGGGCATGTGGCACTTTCATGACGAGCGCCCGCTGGACTTCAGCGAAGTGAAAGCCAGCATGGAGCCGCACGGTGAGTTACTGGCTAGCGATCTTATCTGGCCCATTATGTTGACGCAGGGTTTGTGGATTGGCAGGCGAGGCCGCTGAGCCACGCAATGCCAGCTATTGAAGGCTCAATAGCGAAACCGCGAGACAGCTTCCGCTTCCGCGGCAAGTACGTGAGCTTCCAGTGCCGGCGTGAAAGCAGCAGGGAATGACTTTTTGTCGCTGACATTGTAGGGCGGCAAATTGCGGATAGCGGCCGGGTCAAATTGTTCGCCAGCCAGCTGCAGGGCCGTAACCAGATCCTCAACGAGATTTTCATACTTGCCAATGAACTCAATCGGCTGATCAGGCGGGCCGACGAACTCATGCAGACTGCGGCTATAGATACCCGGCAATTTCTCCAGCACGTTCGTTACAAAGGTGTGGAAATTGTCGGCTCGGCATTCATTGTCGATCAGGTTGCCGGCATCCCAGCCGTAGGTCATTTTGTATTGCCAGTATGAGCGGTAAAGACTGAGGGGATGTCGCACGAAGGCGAACTTGAACTTGTCAGGACATGGACAATCGGCGAGGCCGGGATGATGGTTATCGCCAAGGCTGAAGTCCTCGCAGGCGATGCCGGCCGCCTTGATGGCCTTGCGCACCCACGAGCCACCCGTCTTGGGTACATGCAGGAAGCAGGACTTGGGAAGAATCAGCACAACGATGGTCTCTAATGTCGAACGCACTCAACGCGAGTGCCATGATAACCTTGGCATCATCATTTTGATCTACTGACACGAGCAAGTTCAGCGTGGCATCGCCGCCCTCCTCAAATTCCTCAGCCCCCTCCTCATCATCTTCATCGTCTTCGTCTGTACGGGATGGGGCCGGGTTGCGACTTGGCGACATCAATGCCAACAACGCCATTGAAATGCGGCAGTTGTTTGAGCGCATTTTCCACAAGCCGATGAGTGAGCAGTTCTGGCGCTGGAAATACCGCGCTGATTGCGGTCATGCATTGGGAGTCTGGCAGGGCGACGAACTGGTGGCGCATTACGGCGGGGTCGGGGCCGACATTGTCATGGATGGCCAGGCCAAACGCGCGGTGCAAATTGTAGACGTCATGGTGGACACCTCGGTTCGCAATGCGGTGCGCCGGACCAGTCCTTTCTTTCTCTCTACCAGTAAGTTCCTGGAGCGTTTCATCGGATACCAGCAACCTTACTTGCTGGGCTATGGTTTTCCCAGCCACCGCCATCTGCAACTGGCTGAACATTTGAAGTTGTATGCGGCTGTCGGTGAGATGAGTGAGTTGTCATTTGCTGCTGCGCCGGCTGCCACGCTGCGCGGCATTTTTCATAAATGGGAACAGTTGACGACCCAGAACATCGAAAAGCATGAGGGTGAGTTGAACGCACTGTGGCAGCAAATGCAGCAGTCACTGCCGAGAGCAATCATTGTGCGGAAAGATGCTGCGCGCTTGCGCTATCGTTATCTCGATCACCCGGAACAGCAATACGAACTATGGTTATTGCGTAAACAGCTGACACGCGAAGTGGTAGCGGTCGTTGTACTGAAGCGGGAAGCGGCGCGTGTGTTGGTAATGGATGTTGTGGGTGTGTTGTCGGAGCTGCCAACTACTCTGCATTTGACGGCGCGGCTGGCGTGGAAGCGCTGGAAATTGCCACTAGCACTGTGGTTAAGCACTGCCCATGTGAAAACAATGGATTTGCCAGCAAGGCTGGCTCAGGTAACGCCGTTGCCGATTTGCACTCCTGCCAATATCTGGACCGAAGGGCCGCCTCCAGACGAGTTGAAAGATCGCTGGTGGCTGATGGCAGGCGATACTGATTTTCTATGAGCCCGGGATATGACTCTTAAGCAAGAACACGAACTAACACCATTTCACGTTGATCCGTTGCCTTGCGCCAGCGGACCCTGGCTGGTGTTTGCGCCACATCCTGACGACGAAAGTTTTGGCATGGGTGGCACGTTGGCAAAAGCCCATAAAGCAGGCGTGGAAACCCACGTGGTTGTAGTAACGGATGGTGCCTTGGGTGGCAGTGGTGAAAATCTGGTGCAACGCCGTCAACAGGAAGTGCGACAGGCAATCAGGTTGTTGGACGTGCAGAGTGTTCAGTTCATGGATGAGCCGGATCGCGGTCTGCGTATCAGTGACAATTTGCACCAGCGCATACGTCAGATGATTACTGCATTGAAACCTGCCGCAGTTTTTTTCCCGGGCCTGCAGGAGCTGCATCCGGATCATCGCACTACATCCTTGCTGGTCTGGCACGTCTTGCAACAGTTGGGCTCCGCTGCACCGCAGGCAATCGCCTATGAGATTACCGGCCAGAGTCCGGTCAATTCGCTGGTCGACATCACGCGGGAAATGGAACTCAAACAACAGGCGATTGCCGTGTACCAGAGCCAGCTCGGTGAAAACAATTACCTGGAGATAATCAAGGCGCTCAACCGGCTGCGTACGTTGACGCTGCCGGCCGAAGTGAACTGGGCAGAAGGGTTCTATTGCTACAGCGCTGAAGAATTGATGCTGGGTCCGGTGCAATGG
>JAZKEH010000193.1:0-2150 GCA_040387155.1 Pseudomonadota bacterium
AAACCTGACCGAGCGATCAATTCGCGCGGCCAAATGCACCGTGCCGGAGCATCGCCTTCACGTCAGACCGCGCAAACACTGCGAAAGTGCGTGGCACAGGAATTGCAAAATTCGTGGACGAACTGAACCCGCCAAAGAAGGTCGGATGTCCGCCTGCATCTCTTCATCTGTCACTGCCGAATTGCTCAACAGCATCGCTACCATCGTCGGTCCGGCCAATATCAAGACGGACGCGCCCTTCCTGCGCTCCGGCTCGCGCGACTGCTTTCATTTTTCGCCGGTGCTGATTCCGCAACTGGAGAACTGCCAGGCCGATGCCATTGTCTACCCGGCGGATGAGCAGGAACTGGTCAAGGTCATCGCCACGGCGGTGGCTGCACGCGTGCCGATCATTCCGCGCGGCGGTGGCACCGGTAATTACGGGCAAGGTGTGCCGATGCAGGGTGGCCTGCTGATCAACACGCGTCGCATGAATCGCATCTTTACGCTGAACAGCGACATCGCTCACGTAGCCGCCGGCGTGAACCTGTGGACCATCGAGAAGGAAGCTGCCGCTTTCGGCGCCGAACTACGCATGTTCCCGAGCACGATCCGCACGTCGAGCGCGGCAGGTTTCATTACCGGCGGCAGCGGCGGCGTGGGTTCAGTGCACTGGGGCATGCTGCGCGACCGCGACAACATCCGCCATGCGCGTGCAGTCACCATTGAAGCCGAGCCGCGCTGCCTGGATCTCGCCAGCGCCGATGAACTGCGCGACGTGCTGCACAACTGCGGACTCACCGCCTTTGTCAGCGAGGTGACTTTCGCGCTGGCACCCAAGACGCAATGGCAGCAGTACATCTACGCCTTCGATGATTTCGGCACCGCGCTCGCCTGGGGCGAGCAACTGGCCAACGATGATTCCCTGCTGAAACGCCTGACTACGGTGTTTGAGTGGCCGATTCCGTCGTACTTCACTCCGCTGGTAAAACGTGATGGCTGCCCGCCCGGCAAGGCACTGCTATTCCTGATGACCGACCTGCAGCCGGCAGCGATGCAACTGATCATGACCGACTCCGGCGCCCAGCTCAGTTTTCACCAGGCGCCCGATGCCGACGACAACGCCCGCGGTTTCCAGATCTACGACTTCACGTGGAATCACACAACGCAGTGGGCCATGAAGTACGACAGCGGCCTCACCTATCTGCAGGACATGTTTGATCGCAACAAGCTCGCAAGCCAGTTGCAGGCAAGGCGCGAGCGCTTTGGTGACCAGGTCACTACCCACATCGAGTTCATCCGTGGCGGCGATGGCGTCGTGCGTCCCGGCGGACTCAGCATCGTGCGCTACCAGGGCAAGGAACAACTGTGGGACCTGATTCAATGGTGCGAGGCCAATGGCATCCGCATCGCCAATCCGCATACGCACTATCTCGACGATGACATTCGCTGGTTCGGCGACAACATGCTGGCGGCGAAGAAGCGCTGGGACCCTCATCAATTATTGAACCCCGGGCACTTGCATGCGCTCGAAGCGGGGTCTGCATGAACAGCGGCATGACCAGCGGCTTGCCCGTGCATGTCGACACGCTGATCACTGATGCCACGCTGCACGACCGCAGCGGCCGCTGGTCGATCGGCATACGCGACAAACAGTTTGTATTTGTGGGTGAAGACTACAAGGGCACGGCCAGCACCAGCATCGCCGCCAATGGCAAGCTGTTGCTGCCCGGCTTGATGGAACCGCACACGCATCTCGACAAAACCTATACGTGGACGGCCACACCGCCGGCGCCAGTGGAGGCAGGCGCCTCTGCGTTGTGGCAAGCCATTCTGCACATGCGGGCGGCGAAAGCGCTGCGCACGCCAGCACTGGTGACCAAAAACCTGCAACGCGCGCTCGATCGGGCGATCAGTTTTGGCATCACGCACATCCGCAGTCACATTGATCTTGGCGATGAAGCTGATCTCGAGAATGTCATGCAATTGCTGGCGGTACGGCACAAGTACCGCGATCGCATCACCCTGCAACTTACAGCGCTGGGCAGTTGCGACACACCCCAGCAGGAACACATTTTGCGTGCCGCCCTCGCGCTGGGTATCGATTGTGTTGGCGGCGCGCCGGCATTATGCGCCGATCCGCGCAAGGCGGTAGCCGCTGCGGTTTCTCT
>JAZKEH010000193.1:2193-2778 GCA_040387155.1 Pseudomonadota bacterium
AGCCCCTGTCTTGAGACACTGGCCGACCTTGTCATTCATCGACGATTCCCGTGGCGCGTGATGGCCAGCCATTGCTGCTCCTTGGCCTTTGTCGATTTATCCGCACGCGCGCGCATTCTGGCGAAGGTGAAAGCAGCGGGCATCCACCTTGTCGCGCTGCCCGCATGCAACCTGGTCTTGATGGGACGCAATGAACAGCAGGCCAAGCCACGCGGCTCATTACCAGTGGATGCCTTGCTCAAGGCAGGCGTCTCCGTCTGTGTCGGCACCGACAACGTGGGCGACTACTTCCAACCCTGGGGCGACTACGACCCACTGCGCAATGCAGCGCTGTGCGCTGAAATGTCCCAGCTCGACGAACCCCTGCGCGTGTTTCCGTTGATCAGCAGCGCCGTCGCCGCTGCTTTCAATGTGCGCGACTACGGCATCGCGCCCGGCAACCGCGCTGACTGCAGCTTGCTCGATACCTCTTCATTACGCGAAGCGCTGGCGGAGAGTCCGCTGCGCACGCATGTTTTCTTCGCGGGCAAGCTCGTCTTGCAACAACAACTGCAACAAACCTGGAGCTGATCATGCCAACGCCCT
>JAZKEH010000194.1:0-2341 GCA_040387155.1 Pseudomonadota bacterium
GTAGCCATCGATGGCATTCAGTTTCCGGCTGGTCTACCTGATTTGTCTGGTACGGGTAATCCCATGCTGCAGCGCCTGCTGAACGATCTTGTGCAGGACGACACGCTGCAATTGCATGTCGAGTATGCCTACACCTATAACCCCGCCTTGGCGGATCAGATGATCTCTTCCAGCACAGTATCGCTGCCTGGCTATTTCGAACTGACCGGCGAAAGTGAAACCCGCAACGTTCCACTCGGCGCCTTTGCTGCCCTTCAGCAAGCTGATGTGAATACTGCGCCCGCGCTGCAGGCAGAGTTACTCCAGAAGGCAGCCTTGCCACGCGCCTCGCTGCGATTGGAGGACAGTGGCCTGGTGGACGTCATGATTGCCGCGATGGCGGATGGCAGCGGTTTGCCACCGGCCACAATGCGCGGGCAATTGAAGTCGCAATTACAGAATTACTATTTGTTTCTGCCGGCGACGCTGCAGGGATTCGGTCAGCAGACAGGAACGCAGCTGGCAGAATTCATCGATGGACAGCGCACGTTGATCATCACAATTACCCCTGCCTACGACGGCGCACTGGCACAACTGCAACCCGAATTGATGGGAACGATTCTGGTCGGCAACTTCAACAAAGCTATCGAACTGCTGCAGTTGCAGATCAGCGTGGAATAAGCGATTAGGGCTTATTGAACCGGCTCGATAACAAGCAAGGCACCGTCTTCTTCCTCAGTGAGTACATAGATCAGGCCATCGGGCCCCTGCTGCACATCACGTACGCGCTGATGCAGTTCTTCCAGCAGCAGTTCGCGTTTCTGTTCACCCTGCTCGTTGAATTCAATGCGTTCAAGATGGCCGGTGCCGGGAACCCGCGCCTTCATCATGCCGCCGACAAACAGGTTGTTCTGCCACTGCGGAAATTTGTCGCCGGTGTAGAACAACATGCCGCTAGTCGCAATGGACGGCACCCAGATAAGTTCAGGCAGCGTCATGCCTTCTGCCACCGGCGCAGCTGAAACACGCGAGCCATCGTAATCGCGACCGAACGACACTACCGGCCAGCCATAGTTATTGCCCTTGCGGATGATATTCACTTCATCGCCGCCCTGCGGACCATGTTCACTGGCCCACAGTTCACCAGTGACAGGATGCCAGGTGATGCCTTCGATGGCGCGATGCCCGACCGTCCAGATTTGCGGACGATAGCCTTCCATGCCGACGTAAGGATTGTCTGTCGGCACGGAACCATCATCATTCAGTCGCAAAATCTTACTGACGTCGCTGAGCGGATTCTGAGGATTAACAAAATCGCGACGGAAAGGCGATGTAAAAAACAGCGTGCCATCCGGCGCAAACTTGATACGCGACCCGTGACCACCGCGTACATTCGACCAGGCTTCAGCGACGTAGATGTCTTTGACGTCAGTCAGCGCGGTTTCCTCCTCATTCAACCGACCACGACCAAGTGCCGTCGTCGCAAAATAGGTTTCACCAGCCGGTGGCGTACCTGCTTTTACATAACTGAAATACACCAATCTGTTGTTGGCAAAATCCGGATGCAATACGACATCCATCAGGCCCGCACTGGCCCCTTTCGCTACCGCTGGCGTGCCGGTAATGATGACGGGATCAAGCGTACCCCCACGAATCACCCGCAAATTGCCGGCGGCTTCCGCGACCAGGATGTCGTTGTTGGGCAGAAAAGCCATGCCGAATGGATGCTGGATGCCACGCGTAACCACAGACACCTTGATCGTGCTTGCAGGAGAGGTCGTATCGAAAGTCCAAGGCCCATCACCCAATGGACCTCGTTGCGCTTGCACCAATGAACTCAGACCAAGGGCTACGACAGCAACAAATGCTGCCAATGAATTACGTGGCATGTGTCAGTTCCTCTGCTGCCTTCTTCCGGGACATTTTTTTGATCAGTGTCACGACGTCAGTCTTCAGACGTCGCATGCCGAAGTACAAACCAAGCAAGCTGGTGGCGAGTCCACCTGTCAGCAAAAACAATACGCCGATGTCCCACAGCGGACGCTTGTGATACCAGAACGCGAAATCAAGACTGTGCAGCCCGCTATAGACCCAGCGTTCGACACGGCTCCATTTGTGTATCAGTGAGAGCAATTGTCCCTTCTCAGGATCGGCGTAAAGCCAGCTCTCATTCTCGTCGTTGAATTTCACGCGCAGTACGGGCAGCGGCAATTGATCGCCGCGCGAGTAATAGTAATCATCGTATTCATCCAGCAGCGCGAACTCGGTGGCGGTCGCCTCAGGAATCGCAGCATCGAGCGTTGCTACCAGCGCCTCCGGTTCAAAGCCACTGTGCATCTGCCCAGTCGTCGCATCAACCAGA
>JAZKEH010000195.1:0-10754 GCA_040387155.1 Pseudomonadota bacterium
AGTACGAATGCGAATCACCTGTTCGAGGTTGTGAACAAAGATCTTGCCGTCGCCAATCTTGCCGGTCGATGCCGCCTTGATCAGCGTTTCGATGATGGATTCAACACGATTGTCTTCCACCGCAATTTCCAAACGGATCTTTGGCAGAAAATCCACGACGTATTCAGCGCCGCGATAGAGTTCGGTATGACCTTTCTGACGACCGAAACCTTTTACTTCAGTAACGGTAATCCCCTGCACGCCAATGGCGGACAATGCTTCGCGCACATCGTCGAGTTTGAAGGGCTTGATGACGGCGGTGATCATTTTCATGGTCTTATTCCTTTTGGCTGTAGGGCAGGTCGACCCGAGTATAAGGCAGCTCCCTGTAAATTACGATTGCCGCACAGCGCCGCGTGTTCCGATAAAAAGCCGCTTTGGGCCACGTGCAACCTGGTTTACCCTGAGGCTTCCCAGCCCTCAGCCGGACCTTGCCATGCTCAACGCCGAACTCCTGCACTCGCTCAGCAAGAAAGCAGCCGCTCTTTTCCCTGCTGCCGAAGCCGCCCGCAGCAAACTCGAAGAGGAGTTGTACGGACTGTTACAAGCCAGCCTGGGCAAATTGCACCTAGTGACGCGCGAAGAGTTTACGGCGCAAACCCAGGTGCTGACGCGGGCCAGTGCTCGCATAGCGGAACTGGAAGCCCGGCTCGAACAGCTGGAGCGGCACTGAGACCTGCCGCTAAAACCGCCGGTAATTGATTGCCTCGAGCAGGTGCGGTGTCTGAATAGTCGTTGCTTCTGCCAGATCGGCGATCGTGCGGGCAATCTTCACAATCCGGAAAAACGCGCGCGTAGACAGTTTTAGTCTTGTCATCGCCTCGTTGAGCAACTGCGCGTCCGCTTTGCGCAAGGCGCAGTGCTCACCCAGCTCGTCCTGTTGCAGATGAGCATTGAGTTTGCCGGCGCGTGCCTGCTGCACGGCACGACAGGCAATGACTTTCTCACGCAACTCGCGACTGCTGCTGTGCCCTTGCAGTGATCGCTGCAGCAGCGCGGCTTTGTCTGCATCACTGAGCTTGGGAACACTGACGTGCAGATCAATGCGATCCAGCAAGGGGCCGGAAACACGCTGCTGGTACAGCCGGATCTTTTCCTGCGAGCATGAGCATTGCTGTTCATCCGCACCGTGATGACCGCACGGGCATAAGTTCATCGCTGCGACCAGCTGGATTCTGGCCGGCAAACGTACTCGATAGCGTGTGCGCGAGATTTGTATTTGCCCTGCCTCCAGCGGTTCGCGAAGCACTTCCAGCACCCGCGAACAGAACTCCGGCAGCTCATCAAGGAACAGCACCCCGTTATGGGCCAGACTGATTTCGCCGGGATGCAGTGTGCTGCCACCACCGGCGAGTGCAATGGCAGAGCTCGTGTGGTGCGGCGTTCGAAACGGTGGCTGCAGCCACGTGGCGGGCTTTACTCGCTGTTGGGCTAGTGATTGCACGGTTGCCACTTCGAGAGCAGCTTCTTGGGAAAGCGGCGGCAACAAGCCTGGAAGCCGCGAAGCGAGCATGGTCTTGCCCGTTCCTGGTGGACCTCGCAAAAGCAGGTTGTGTGAACCAGCCGCTGCAATCAGCAACGCACGCTTGGCTGCATCCTGCCCCACTACATCGCTCAGATCGGCAAAATGTGCGGAAGGTTCGGCAAGTACCGGCTCCGGTTTTGCCAAATCCACTTCCTTGCGAAGGAATTGCAGTACCTGCAGCAGATGTGAGCACAACCGGATGTCGGCTTGCGGCAGCAGCCCGGCTTCCTGCGCATTGTCACACGGCACAATGCAACGACGCTGTTCGCGATAACAGGCCAGCAGGCCAGGCAACAAGCCACCTACACTGCGCACTTCACCTGACAAGGCAAGTTCACCAATGAACACCAACTCTGCCAGCGCACTGGCATCCACTTGGCCGGACGCCGCCAGAATGCCAATGGCAATGGCGAGATCGAAACGACCGCCCGCTTTCGGCAGTTCTGCTGGTGCAAGATTGATCGTGATGCGCTGCTGCGGAAATTCCAACTGGGAGTTCAGTATGGCGCTGCGTACGCGTTCACGCGCTTCTCTCACCGCAGTTTCCGGCAGGCCGACGATCGTGAAATTGGGCAGGCCACCGGACAGATGCACTTCCACTGTCACCAG
Source organism: Pseudomonadota bacterium (assembly GCA_040387155.1). Lineage (GTDB taxonomy): Bacteria > Pseudomonadota > Gammaproteobacteria > Pseudomonadales > Pseudohongiellaceae > CAILUG01. The sequence goes on from JAZKEH010000195.1 coordinate 2,174, forward strand.
CGGAGCTTCCACGCCCAGGGTTGCGCGCGAGTAAACAATTGCGAGAGCCATGCTGCGTCCTTGCAGTGGGTAGCGAGTGAGCCTTATTAATAGTTCAACTTTGCACTTCCTGCCACTTTTCTGCATGGCTGCGCCTGCGCATCCCGGCTATCATGGGCCGCTCCCGTTTGATCCTCCTCGCATGAAAACCCTCAACGCCCGACAACACAGCGCTGTGCGCTATCTCGACGGTCCCCTGTTGGTGCTCGCTGGTGCCGGCAGTGGCAAGACCAGCGTGATCACGCAGAAAATCGCTTACCTCATCAGCGACTGCGGCTATCAGCCCAATCACATTGCGGCGCTGACGTTTACCAACAAGTCGGCGCGTGAAATGCGTGAGCGTGTCAGTCAGTTGTTGCAAGGCAAGAATTCGCGCGGACTCATTGTCTCCACCTTCCATCATCTTGGCCTCACTATCATTCGCCGCGAGTGCCTGCATCTCGGCTTGAAATCCAGCTTCAGCATTTTTGATGAAACGGATTGCCTGTCGCTGCTGAAGGAGTTGATGCTGCGTGATGTAGACACAGCCGATGATCAGTTGCGAAAGTTGGGCGGCATAATTTCACGCTTCAAGAATGCGTTCTTGTCGCCGGCCGAAGCGTTGGCTTCCGCAGTGGATGCTGAAGAAGCACTGGCAGCCCGTGTATACGAAGACTACCAACGCAGTTTGCGCGCCTTCAATGCGGTCGACTTCGATGACCTGATTCTGCTGCCTGCGCAGTTATTCCGCGACAAGCCCGAAGTACTCGACAAATGGCGACGCCACATCCGCTATCTGTTGGTCGATGAGTACCAGGACACCAACAACATGCAGTATCACTTTGTGAAGCAGCTGATTGGCGATCGCGGCTGCCTCACCGTAGTGGGTGACGATGACCAGTCAATTTATTCGTGGCGCGGTGCCCGGCCTGAGAACATGAACTTGCTGCAGGAAGACTATCCCGCACTGCGCGTCATCAAGCTGGAGCAAAACTATCGCTCGACCAACACGATATTGACGGCAGCGAACGCCTTGATCGCCAACAATCCCCACGTGTTCGAGAAAGCGTTGTGGAGTGAATACGGCAAGGGGGAGCAGATTCGTGTGTTGGTCACCGCCAACGAAGAGGCCGAGGTAGAACGCATTGCCACCGAGATCCTGCTGTTGGCTGCGCATCGCCATCTGCGCTTCAAGGATTTCGCCGTGCTCTATCGCGGCAATCACCAGGCGCGGCTGCTCGAAATCCATTTGCAGGCCCAGCAAGTACCGTATGTGCTGACGGGTGGCACCTCGTTTTTTGCGCGCGTGGAAATCAAGGACTTCATGGCCTATATGCGGCTGTTGATCAACCCGGACGACGACAATGCCTTTCTGCGCTGTATCAATACCCCGCGTCGCAAGATCGGGCCAGCACTGCTGGAAAGTCTTGGCACCTACTCCCACCAGGCGAACGTAAGCATGCTTACTGCCTGTTCGCACATGGGGCTCAGTGAGCACATGGCCGACAACCAGCGCGAGAAGCTGCGTGAATTCGGCGACTGGATGAACAAAAAGCGCGAGCACATGGAAAAGGGTGAGGGGATAGGTATCGTGCGCGAGCTGCTCGAAGACATTCAATACGACGACTGGCTGCGCCAGCAAAGCGCGACACCGGCGAGTGCAGAACGCGCACAAGGCAACGTGCAAACGTTGCTGACCTCATTGCAGAACAGCATGGAAAAGGCGCGCAACAACGACGAAGACGACAGCCTCGAAACCGCCATCAACAAACTGATTTTGCGCGACCTGCTTGAACAGCAAGAACAGGAAGAAGAAAGCAACCGCGTGCAGCTGATGACGCTGCATGCCGCCAAGGGGCTGGAATTTCCCATCGTGTTCATCATGGGCATGGAAGAAGAGCTGCTGCCACATCGCAACAGCATGGACACCGGCGCCGTTGAAGAAGAGCGGCGGTTGGCCTATGTCGGCATCACCCGCGCCAAGCATTTGCTTACATTCACAATGGCGCGCCACCGCAAGCAATATGGCGAAGTCAGCGAAACGACACCAAGTCGCTTTCTGGATGAGTTACCGCAGGATTTGCTGAACTGGGATGGTCGCGTCAGTGATCAGACGCCGGAGAAGGCACAGGCACGGGGCAAGGAAGCGCTTGCCCGCATGAAGAGTCTGCTCGACTGATCGTTTGTGATCGGACGTCGGCAGACTCGGAAGCGAAGCTTACTGTACCGACTGGATCAGGTAGTCCACGGTGGCGTGAATGTCTTCATCAGAACAGTCTACGCAGGTACCGCGCGGTGGCATGGCGCCGTTGTTGAAACCCTTGATCGCACTTTCATAAAGGGCATCGATACCCTTGGCAATGCGGGGTTCCCAGGCAGCTTTATCGCCCAGCTTCGGCGCATTGTTGGCGCCAGTGGCGTGGCAGGCCTGACAGAAGGTGTTGTAAACCTCATCGGGGGTTTTGGGGGTAGCGGGCGCAGCGCCCGGCACTCGCATGCCAGCCGCACATTCCTCGCCAAACACGCAAACCGTGCCGGCTGGCTGCAGACGGGCGGCAATTTGCTCTTCCACCGCGGCGCCAGCGCCGCCAGCCAGCAACATGCCGGTCAGGCTCACCAGCAACAACAGGGATTTGGCCAGCAGGGACGATTGGGGTTTCAGCACGGAGCTTTCCTCACGAATTGGGTATAGAAAACGGCGCGGATTATAGGGGGAAACGGCCCCGGCCGGAACCGGAAATCCACCCCATTGCCCGGTTGTTCCGGGCTGACCCTAGGGGCCGATGCTGAACTGGATCGGTTTGTTGCCGTAATGGATGTCGTCGGGCTGACTGTCGAGGGCATAGCCTATATAGACGGCATAACTGAGGCCGGCCAGGTTGGTCCCCGCCGCCCGCAAACCATTGGCGACGTTGATTTCCTCGACGTTGATCAGGGCTCCGCTCTTGTAGCTGGTCAACTGGGCCAGATTGCCGTTGAACGGCAGGTACTGGCCGGCGCTGTTCCGGCTGTACTTGGTGCCATTGCTCAGCTGGATCAGGACGAAGACCCGGCCGCTGCGGCCCACATGCAGGGGGTCGACTGCGATGCGCGCATTTACATCAATGGTTTCGGTGGCGGCAAAACTCGTTCTGAATGTCTGTCCGCCATCCGCACTGGCTCCGCCGGTAAACAGAGCTGCTGCTGGTGTGATGCCGCTGGTGGTGCCGGCTTCCCCCAACTGTGGCTGCGGGCTGTCGGTAATGCTCAGTGTATAGGCACCAATGTTGCTGACGCATTTGCGTGGTGCGGAGTAGGTATTGGCCAATATGTAATAGTCGCCAGCAGCGAGCACCTTTTCCATGTGGGCATTACAGGACCCAGGACTGTCATCAAAAATGTCGAGCTCTTTCAGTTTGCTGTCCGTCAGCACAATTACGGGATCCATCTGGCTGGAACGCATGTCGATGAAGAGCCGGGTAGGCGTAGCAATAGAAAGTTTGTACACGTCAACAAAGCTGTCGTCTGATCCAAAGCCGTACAGTTCCATGACGCGACAATCCGGTTGCTCAAGACTGTTCCTGATCTGCGCATTCAATTGTAGCTGCGTAATGCGGCACTGAATCTGGTTACCGTAGAGCGCATTGGCGCCGGCGATGTCATCGGTCTGTAACGCAGACAGGTCGGTAATTCTTGGCGCCATGATGGCTACTGCAGTGCTCTCATGATCAAGTCCCAGCGCATGGCCGAATTCATGCAGCGCAACGCGACCAAAATCAATCGCACTAGTGCGCGGCCCGTTGTAGATATCCCACGAATACCTGCTGTTGAAGACGATGTCGGCTTCGCGCAAGTGATTGAAACCCAGATTGCCGCCGTCGGCTGTGGTCAACGTGATGGCCAGTACGCTTGAGCCAAAGTCGTTGCCGCAGACGGTGGCGGTGAAATCGGCGCTGTTCTTGTTGTTGCCCGCCCCGTTGGGAAAGCTACCACCAGCATTGCGTGAATAACCTTCGCAGGGATCGACATAGGATTTATCAACAACAAATTCAAATTCGGTTTTGTCGTTCCATTCCTTCATGGCAGCTTCGAGTGCCGCTGCCCACGTTGTTGTCGATGACGCCGGTTTGCCGGGCATGCCGGCATAGAACGTCATGGAGCTACCTGCCCAGCGCTTGCCATTGAGCGTGAATGCAAGTACTGCAGGCACGCTGGTAGCCAACACGCAGGCAGCAAGCATTCTACGATTCAACAGGCCGCGCAATTTCATGGCGCCGCTCCGCGGCTGGCTTCATCGACGATGGCAGCGCGGAAGTCATCCAGCGAAAACAGGAAGGCCTTGGGGAATTTCGCATCGATAGCTTCAGTGCTGAATCCCATGCCCAGCATTTTGCTGACAAGGGGCTCGACTTCCAGACCGGGAATTGCGAGGTCCGGACGTTGACGCATGTCGAGATAGTCCACGCCACTGTCATCCGCCACCAGCGGAAAGTAACCTTGTTGCCAACCTGTTAAGGGATTGACCTGGAGTTCATCGAGGCCCGTCACAAAGAACACGCCGCGCATGCCAGCATCGGGAATGAATTGTCCCTCTACTTTCAGGCCAGCGTCTTCGGCATCGCCGCCAAGGAAACGCAACTCCACAGTATCCGCAGGCGCCGCACCTTTCACGACTTCCTCTACGTTGAAACTGACGAAGGTATAGAGCTGCTCGCCCTGCGCTGCCGTTCGGTGATCAATTGCAGTACCGACAAAGATAAAACCGGATTGCGCCACCAGCTCTTCAAAGCCCAGCTCCAACAGCACAGTCGCGCGAACAGGCAACGTCACCAGACATGTGAGCAACAGCCACAACGCAAAGAACCTTGTTGAAAAACGCTGCACAGCTTTGCGTTGCATTACCTGCCTCTTGATGTCCGCCTAGTAGCGGTAACTCTGGTCCTGGATGCCACGCCACCAGGGTTCGTTGCTCAAATACCACAGCACCGTGGCGGTGAGACCACTGTGAAACGTCATACGAGGCTCGTAGCCGAGTTCCTTGCACAACTTGCTGGCGTTGATGGCATAACGCGTGTCATGACCGGGACGATCAGTCACGAAGGTAATCAACGATTCCGCACCCTTGCTGGTCGCACAGGGGCTGTTCGGAAATCGTTGGGCGAGCGTCGCATCATCGGCAAAGGCTTTGTCCACGATGCCGCAGAGGAGCTTCACAGTATTCAGGTTGGCCCATTCGTTGTTGCCACCAATGTTATAGGTTTCACCCACCCTGCCTTTCATCAAAATCAACTCGATGCCGCGGTTGTGATCTTCCACGTAAAGCCAGTCGCGGATCTGCATGCCATCGCCATAGATGGGCAGCGGTTTGCCTTGCAGGATATTAAGCAGGCACAGGGGCAACAGCTTTTCCGGGAAATGGAACGGGCCGTAGTTGTTCGAGCAATTGCTCGTTGTTACCGGCAGACCATAGGTATGGTGATAGGCGCGCACCAGGTGATCGGAACAAGCCTTGCTCGCTGCATACGGTGAATTCGGTGCGTACTGGGTTTCTTCGGTGAAAGCCGGATCGTTGGGGCCCAGCGTGCCATAGACTTCATCGGTCGAGACATGATGAAAACGTTTGCCGGCAAAGCCGCCCTGTTCAGTCCAGACTTTGCGCGCCGCCTTCAGCAGGCTATGGGTACCGATGACATTTGTTTCAATGAATGCATCGGGGCCGCTGATTGACCGATCGACATGGCTCTCGGCGGCGAAGTGCACAACGGTGTCTATCGCATGTTGTGTCAGCAAGGTTTCCACCAGCGGCTGGTCATTGATGCTGCCCTGCACGAATTTGAAATGTGGGTTGCTGTGACATTCATCCAAATTGTGTTTGTTGCCCGCATAGGTGAGCGCATCCAGTACCACGACCAGGTCGCCGGGGTGTTGTCGCAACCAGTAGTGCACAAAATTGCTGCCGATAAAGCCGGCTGCGCCGGTAACCAATAACTTGCTCATTCCTGTTCTCGCTTGTGGATTCCTGTTGATGCTTCTTTTTTTGCCGGTCGCTGCTACGACGCTGGTTTGCCTGCGGTTTCAGCCGCCTTGCGCGCAATGACTTGTTCCAGCGCCAGCTGCCAAGGCTGCGCTCGCATACCCAACGCGGCGAAAGTGCTTTCCTTCTCCAGCACGCTGTAGGCGGGCCGCGTAGCGGGAGTTGGAAATTCGCTGGTAGCAATGGGTTGGATCGGCACGGCCTTTTGTAACAAGCCGTACTGCAAACCCAGGCGCTGGATCTCGCTGGCAAAACCGTGCCACGTCGTCTCGCCGTCGTCAGTCCAGTGACAGATGCCGGTGAGCGCCGGCAACTGCACTGCTCGCCACAGGGCTGCCGCCAAGCCACCAGCAGCGGTAGGCGTACCGCGCTGATCGCTGACGACGCGCAAACTGTCGCGAGTCTGCATCAACATCAGCATTGTATTCATGAAATTCTTGCTGCCAGCTGAATAGAGCCATGCGGTGCGGACAATGCAGCTGCGATCTGCCGCGTTGTTCACCAAAACCTGTTCACCGGCCAGTTTGCTGGCGCCGTAGGCGCTGAGAGGATTGGTCGCCGCACTCGTTCGATAGGGCTGCTGTGCACTTCCGTCAAACACGAAATCGGTGGAGACGTGCAGGATTCGCGTGGACGCTTTCGTCGCAGCGACCAGATTTGTAACGCCCTGCTCGTTTACTCGCCACGCAGCTTCCCGCTCACTCTCGGCCTTGTCCACCTGGGTGTAGGCGGCGGCATTGATGATTACAGCAGGCTGGATGAGGTTGATTGCATCGCGCACCTGACCAGCATTGCCGATGTCCAATTGCTTTGAATCGAAGGCAGCCAGTTCAATGCCTTGCGGGGCTTGTTCACGCAGCAAGGTTCCCAACTGGCCGTTGGCGCCGGTAATCAGGATTTTCATGGGGGTTTCCTAGGCAAACAATTCGGCGTGTTGCAGCGTGGGGGCGCGCTGGTCCTTGTCGGACAGCACCACCTGGGACGTCTTGGGCCACGCTATGTTGAGCTCGGGATCGCTCCACAACAGACTGCGGTCATGTTCGGGAGCATAGTAGGTCGTGCACTTGTAGGTGATCTCTGCGCTCTCAGACAGCACAAGAAATCCATGTGCAAAGCCGGGCGGCACCCACAGTGCTTTTTTGTTCTCAGCCGACAGGTTCACTCCAATCCACTTGCCGAAATGCGGCGAGCTGCGCCGAATATCGACTGCAACGTCGAACACCTCGCCGGAGATGCAGCGCACCAGTTTTCCCTGCGGCTGCTGGATCTGATAGTGAAGGCCACGCAGGATTCCTGCGCTCGACTTGCTGTGGTTGTCTTGCACGAATACCTCAGGCAAGCCGGCTGCAGCAAATACGTTGCTGCGAAAGGTTTCCAGAAAAAAGCCACGATGATCGCCGTGGACCTTGGGTTCCAGCACGAGTACGTCGGGGTGTTCGGTCGCAATCAGTTGCATGGTTACTCCTGCACCAGATTTTTGCCGGCACGCTCGTGCTTCAGCATGTTCTGCAAATAGATGCCATAACCACTCTTGGCCAGCGGCTTGGCGAGCGCCAGCAGTTGATCATCATCGAGCCAGCCTTTGCGCCAGACGATTTCTTCAACGCAGGCAATCTTCAGGCCCTGACGCTCTTCCAGCACGCGAATGAAATTGGCGGCATCCAGCAATGAGGTGACGGTGCCCGTATCAAGCCAGGCAGTGCCGCGGTCGAACAACTCGACGTTGAGTGATTTGTTTTCGAGGTAAATCTTGTTCAGGTCAGTGATCTCAAGCTCGCCTCGCTTCGAGGGCTTCAGGCCTTTGGCGAAATCCAGGACCTGGTTGTCGTACATATAGAGACCGGTGACGGCGTAGTTGGAATCGGGCTTCGAGGGTTTCTCTTCCAGCTTCACAGCATTGCCTTGTTCGTCGAAGCTCACGACACCGTAACGTTCCGGATCCGTGACGTAATATGCGAAGACACTGGCGCCGGTTCTACGTTTGACTGCTGCCTCCAGTTTCTTCTCGATATTGCTGCCGTAGAAAATGTTGTCGCCCAGCACAAGGCAGACGCTGTCCTTGCCGACAAAGTCTGCGCCAATGATGAACGCCTGCGCCAGACCCTCCGGCTTTGGCTGCTGGGCATATTGCAGACTGATGCCCCATTGGCTGCCATCCTGCAGCAGACGCTGGAAGCCTTCGGCGTCCTGCGGGGTCGTGATGATCAGAATGTCACGGATGCCTGCCTGCAACAGTGTTGCGAGCGGGTAATAGATCATCGGTTTGTCGTACACCGGCAGCAACTGTTTGCTGACGGTGGCAGTTATCGGATGCAGACGGGTGCCGGAGCCACCAGCCAGAATGATACCTTTCTTGATCACACGTTCTCCTTGGATGCCGTCGTACTGCGGTGTCGTTTCTTGTGGGAATTCTGCGGCGTATTGTCGCGCAGGAAGGCATAAAAATCTGTAGTGGGTGGAGTATTGCTGGCTTGGGCGAAGGCCTGATCGACCCGATAGCTTTCCTGGTAGAGGGCCTTGTATGTGCGCAGACCGAGGCTTGAGCCCGTG
>JAZKEH010000196.1:0-1906 GCA_040387155.1 Pseudomonadota bacterium
GCCGAACTTGAAGCTGGCATGGCCGAGGTTATTGCCAGTTACCAATGCGAATGGAAGACCACGATCGAAGATCCGGAACAGCTCAAGCGTTTCCGCCAGTTCGTCAATTCACCGAAGACGGATGACAGTCTTGCCTATGTAGTAGAGCGCGGTCAGCGACGCCCGGCGACAGCCGAGGAACGCAAGATAGCGCTGGTGAATCTGGAGGAGTAAGTGAACGCAATGAGCAGTATTTGGATCACAGTATGCAGTGAAGGCGATCTCGTGTGCGGCAGTGGTGTTTGCGCCCTGGTCGATACTGGCAAGAAAGCGGAACAGGTTGCGCTGTTTCGCGTCACCACCGACGGCCCGGTCTATGCCATCAGCAACTACGACCCGCTCGGCGAAGCCTTTGTCCTGAGTCGCGGCATCATTGGTTCGCTGGGCGACAAAGTTGTCGTGGCGTCTCCGCTCTACAAACAGCATTTCTGTCTCGAAGACGGCCAGTGTATTGAAGACCCTGCCGTGAAAGTGCCTGCATGGCAGACCCGCATCGTTGATGGTCAGGTGCAAATCCACATTGCCTGAGAGCAATCAATAACCTGACAAAAAGCCCCTCCAAAAAAAAATATAGAAATACATAAGTCCAAATTATCCAGGAGTAGTTATGTCTGCTGAAAAGTTCAATCTGCTCAGTTTCACGGGCAAGATGAAAATCTTGCACATGAGCTGGCTCGTGTTCTTTATCACCTTCGTGGTGTGGTTCAACGCGGCGCCGTTGATGCAGGCCATTGCTGTCAGTCTCGGCGTATCGCCGCAACAGCTGGTGGTGTTGGCAACGGTCAACGTCGCCATAGCAGTGCCTTCACGCGTGGTGATTGGCATGCTGACAGACAAGTACGGTCCACGCATCATGTACTCCCTGTTGTTGATTATCGGCTCGCTGCCCTGCTTCTGGTTCGCGATGGCGACTACGCTGGAACAAGCCGCGCTGGCGCGCTTCTTCTGCGGTTTCATCGGTGCAGGTTTTGTTATCGGCATCCGTCTGGTCAGCGAATGGTTCCCGGCCAACGAGCTTGGCACGGCTGAAGGCATCTACGGTGGCTGGGGCAACTTCGGTTCTGCAGCAGCTGCATTCGCGCTGCCTACCATCGCGCTGTGGTTCGGTGGTGACGACGGCTGGCGTTACGCGATTGCCCTTACCGGTCTGATGGCGTTTGTGTTTGGCTTCGTCTTCTACTTCAACGTAACTGACACCCCGAAAGGTTCCACCTACTTCAAACCCAAGTCGATGGGCGCCATGGAAGTCACCAGCGTTCCCGATCTGTGGATGCTCTACATCATGAAGTTGCCGATGTATGTGTGCCTGGCCTTGCTGGCCTGGCGCCTGTCGCCCGCCGGCTTCAGCATGATCAATCAGGCTTTCACCTATGCGATCTATGTTGCCCTGCTGGTCGTGCTGGTAGTTGATTTCAGCAAGGTCTGGCAGACCAACAGGCATCTGTTCACTGCGCCAGTGCCAGAGATGCACCGCTACAAGTTCAAACAGGTGGCCATTCTCAATGTCATGTACTTCTGTAACTTCGGTTCTGAACTGGCCGTCGTGTCGGTACTGCCGCTGTTTTTCGCCAGCACCTTCGAGCTGAGCCCGATCATGGCGGGCGTCATCGCCTCCACCCACGCCTTCCTGAACCTGATCTCACGTCCCGGTGGCGGCTGGATCTCTGACAAGGTTGGCCGCAAGAAGAGCTTGTTGGTGCTGACGCTGGGTCTTTCGATCACGTACTTCTTCACCAGCATGATTGATAGCAGCTGGTCGTTGGTGCTGGCCACCTGTCTCGTCATGGCCTGCGCCTTCTTCGTACAAGCTGGCGAAGGCGCCGTGTTCGCCACGGTGCCATTGATCAAACGTCGTCTGACCGGCCAG
>JAZKEH010000197.1:0-3126 GCA_040387155.1 Pseudomonadota bacterium
AAGATCGTGAGAACGAAGGCGATCTGTTGATCGCGGCTGACAAGATCACTGCAGCTGACGTGAACTTCATGGCGACGCATGCGCGCGGTCTGATCTGTCTGACACTGACGCAGGACCGTTGCCGTCAACTCAATCTGCCGTTGATGGTGCAGAGCAGCGCGCAGCCGTTCGGTTGCAACTTTACGATTTCGATTGAAGCGGCCACTGGTGTCACCACCGGCATCTCTGCTGCTGATCGTGCGCGCACGATCCAGGCGGCGGTTGCCACCGACGCCAAGTCCACCGACGTCATCATGCCGGGCCACATCTTTCCGGTGATGGCGAAAGAAGGCGGCGTACTGCGTCGTGCCGGTCATACTGAAGCGGGCTGCGATCTTGCACGTCTTGCTGGCTTTACGCCGGCGGCTGCCATCTGTGAAGTGATGAATGCCGACGGCACGATGGCGCGTCGCGCTGATCTCGAAAAATTCGCGAAAGAACATGGCCTGAAAATCGGCACGATCCAGGACCTTATTCACTATCGCATTGCGACTGAAAAAACCGTGGAGCGTGTGAAGCAGTATCAGTTGCCTACTGAGTACGGTGACTTCACCGTCTTTTGCTATCGCGATCTCTACAAGGACGGCAATCTGACCCACATCGCTCTCGTCAAAGGCGAGATCAAGCCCGACGAACCGGTGCTGGCTCGCGTGCTGGTGACTGACACTGTGCGTGACCTGCTGGGCGTGGCGAATCCACGTCGTCCCTCGTGGTCGCTGCACAAGTCGATGGAGCGCATCAGCCAGGAAGGCAAGGGGGTCGTGGTAGTATTGGCCAATGAACGGGGCAGTGGCGAAGTAACGGAACAGCTCGATCGTTTCCAGGCACAGACCGAAGGCCAGACGCCACCAACCCCGCCTGGCGGCAGCTATCTCACGGTGGGTACGGGCTCGCAGATTCTGCGCGACGTCGGCGTTGGCAAGATGCGACTGATGAGTTTCCCCACCAAGTACGCCATCTCCGGCTTTGATCTGGAAGTGGTCGAATACATTCCCAGCAAATAACAGCACTTGAAGAAACAGACCTATGAGCAACATTCGCACTCTTGAAGGTGACTTCGCCCCGACCAATGCAACCTATGTATTGGTGGTGGCGCGTTTCAACAGTTTTGTGGTCGACAGCCTGCAGGCTGGCGCCATTGATGCCTTGCTGCGGCATGGCGTACCGGAAAAGAACATCAGCATCGTCAAGGTGCCCGGCGCCTTTGAATTGCCGCTGGTGGCCAAACGTCTGGCTGAATCGAAAAAATACGATGCGATCATTGCGCTCGGTGCCGTCATCCGTGGCAGCACACCGCACTTCGACTATGTGGCGGGCGAATGCGCCAAGGGTCTTGGCCAGGTGGGCATGCAGCAGAATTTGCCGGTTGTGTTTGGTGTGTTGACTGTCGATTCCATCGAACAGGCAATTGAACGTGCCGGCACCAAGGCGGGCAACAAGGGCGCGGATGCCGCCATGACGGCGATTGAACTGGTCAGTCTGCTGCGCAAGCTGGACGGCTGAGAGCCCACTCATGAGCAATGGCAAAACCCACGGTAAAACAGGAATTGCGGTTGCCCAGCGCAAACGCGCACGCGATCTGCTGGTGCAGGCCTTGTACCAGTGGCAGATCGGGGGTGCCGATGCGAAGACGGTGGAAGCCGAATTCCGCGCTGACAACGGTCGCAAGACCGATTGGGATTTCTTCCATGATGCGCTCAGCTACATTGCTGAAAATACGAGTACGATTGACCAGCTGTATGCGTCCTACCTCGATCGTGAACTGAAACAACTCGATCCCATCGAATTCGGCTTGTTGCGCCTCGGCATCTACGAACTGAGCCAGCGCATCGACGTGCCGTATCGTGTCGTCATCAACGAGTATGTTGATCTGGCGAAGAAGTATGGCGCTGCCGAGAGCCATAAATTCATCAACGGTGTGCTCGACAAGGCTGCCCGCAAACTGCGCGCTGTCGAACAACGCGCCTGATCCCCGTCAATTCGGTAGCGACCATGCCTCTCTCCGAATTCGAACTGATCCAACGCTATTTCCAGCAAGCCGGCCTCGCCGCTGATCCGATGCAACATGCGAATGTTGCGTTGGGCATCGGTGACGATTGCGCCTTGCTTACTGTTCCCGCTGGCCAGCAACTGGCTGTTTCGCTGGATGTGCTGGTGGCAGATGTGCATTTCCCGGCAACGGCGGATGCAACCTTGATTGCTGAACGCGCGTTGGCGGTGAACCTGAGTGATCTTGCCGCCATGGGCGCGCAGCCGCTGGGTTTTACGCTGGGTCTTACCTTGCCGAAAGTGGATGAGAGTTGGCTGGAAGCATTCAGCCGGGGACTTCGCAACAGTGCATTGCGTTATCACTGCCCCTTGCTCGGTGGCGATACCACACGGGGTCCGCTGCAGATTGCAATCCAGATACACGGTACGTTACCGGTTGGAAGCGCGCTTACGCGCAGTGGCGCCAATGTCGGTGACGATGTGTATGTGTCAGGCACCTTGGGCAGGGCGGGACTGGCATTGGCTGTGCTGCGCAATACGTTGCCGGCCGCCAATGCGGAGCAGCAGGCCGAATTGTTGCGTGCCTACTATGAACCAGAACCGCGCCTTGCGCTTGGCGCTGCACTGCGCGGCATCGCGACGGCAGCGCAGGATGTTTCTGACGGCGTGTTGGCCGATCTGGGACATATTGCCAACCGCAGCGGAAAACAGATTGTGCTGGACGCGCGTGCAATACCGGTGGCCGCAGTGGTGTGCGCGCTGTGCCCACCTTTGCAGGCGTTGCAACTCGCGCTGACCGCCGGTGATGAGTACGAGCTTGTTTTCACCGCCCCACAAGCTTGTCGCACGTCGATTGTCGAGCCGGCCCGCCGGTGCGGAATTGAGCTGTCGCGTATAGGCGATGTCAGAGAAGGCAGTGGTGTGAGCGTGCTCGATGCAGCCGGTGAATCACTGAAGTTTGCCAGCCAGGGCTTTCAGCATTTCTGAAGGCGGCACCGTCCGCACGGCCACACTGATTTCGTAGGAGCACGCCATAGCGTGCCCCTTCAGTTACCAACAAACACTGCTCGCTGCGTTGCTGCTGTTGACGGCGGTCTT
>JAZKEH010000198.1:0-4190 GCA_040387155.1 Pseudomonadota bacterium
AGGTCGTAGTAGAGCGGGGGGCGTTGCGGGTTCGGTGACCAAGCGGCGGCGCGCGCCATGACGGACTTGTTTGGATAACGCAATTCGGCGATCTGCTCGCGCGTGGTGTATTGTCCGGCCGTGGTCAGTGCTTCGCTCGCTTGGCCGGTTTCCAGCATGCCGGCGGCAGAGAGCGGATACATGGCAGCAAACACATCTGGCCGTTTCATGCCTATGCGCAGCGTGCCGTATCCACCCATCGAATGACCGGACAGGCCGCGGCTCTCGCGCTTGGCCAAGGTACGGTAGTGACTATCGACATAGGCCACCAGATCACGGGCTATGAAGTTTTCCCAGTCACCGCCAGCAAGCGAACTGCTATAAAAGCTGCCATCGAAACGCGAATACGCACTGGGGTTGACGATGATCATGGGTTTGGCTGTCGGCGTTGCGCTCGCCATCGCGGTATTGGCATCGGCCTCTATCGTGAAGAGACTCATCCAGCGCTCGGCTTGCAGGCCATAGCCGTGCAACATGTAAACGACGGGGTAACGCTGGCCACTGTTGCTGTCATAACCGGGTGGCAGATAGATAAAGACATCGCGATCGGGCGTATCGCCGTTGAGATTGCCTTCCAGCGACTTGCCGTGCACAACGACATGTTCAACACGACCTTGTGCCAGCGTGAGCGTAGACAACGCAATCAGCAGCATGCCGCCAAGCAGCGCTCCGGAAATCTTTATCATTCGCAGCATCAGTATCGCCTCCTGTGCAGCCAAGGTTTGTGTGCAGTGCAGATAGTAGCAGACGGTATGAGCCTGCAATGAAGACCGACCTCCCTCCACGCTACTTGCACGCTGCCGGCAGTTATTTCCGGCTGTTTCCGGTCGCGCCTTGCAACTATCAGCGATCGCAGTTGCAACAGGTGGTTGATGCCATCAACAACAAGGTCATCACGATTGCCGATCCGTCGACGACCCCCGCCGGTTACACCTACCTCGGTCAGTTTATCGACCACGAAATAACCCATATGCAGCATCTGACAGAGTTGCCCACTGCAGGGCCGCTGGCTGTCGAAGCATTGGTGCAACGGCGCAACTGTGCGTTTGATCTGGACAGCATCTACGGCAACGGACTGGATGACGAATTGGTGCCGTATACGAGCGACGGCTGCTTTTACAGTGAGTTCATGCAGGCGGGGCGTCTGTATGATCTGCCGCGCGGTGCCGGCAAACAGGGATGGGAAGCGCGCATCGCGGAATACCACAACGACGAAAATTTCATCGTCGCGCAGATGCAAGTGCTGTTCATGAATGCGCATAACCAGTTGATGCAGCAGTACCGTACCGATATTTCCGATGTGGCAAGCCGTTTCCGTCACGTACGGGCCGAGCTTGCGCTGTGGCTGCAGGCCTTGATCGTGCATGACTTCCTGCCGCGCTTTATCGATCCGCAAGTGTGGGCTTTTTTCTTTGGGCCGTACGCGCCCGCCGATGCTGGCGCGCCGCATTTGTTGCAACAGGCAAGCAGCGCCAACGCGGGTGTTCCGCTTGAGTTTGCCGGTGCGGCCTATCGCTTCGGCCACAGCCTGGTTCGCGGGTCCTATGCTCTTAACGATGAATATCTGTTGCCTGTCAGCTTGCGCAACCTGTTCGGACTCACTGGCAAGGGAGGGCTACGCAATCCGGAAACTGGCGCTGCCGGTGCTGACTTGCAACCGTACACCATCGATTGGAAATACTTCTTCCCGATGAGTTATGCGTACCACGCCAATACTTTGACACTGAAGCCGAAGATCGCTGACCAGTTGCGGGATTTGATCAACGAAATGCCGGGTCATCAGGACTTGTTGCTGCGCAATCTGCTGCGTGGACAGGAGCTCGGCCTGCCGTCCGCACAAGCTGTCTGCGACTGGCTGCAGACCGACATGCCGGAATATTGTCGGCAACTGCACTTCGCACCATTGTCGGGCGAGCAGATTGCCAGTCATGACCTTGGCCCTGTGTTGAGACAAGCAGATTTGGCGGAACAGACACCGCTATGGCTGTATATCTTGATGGAGCCAGCCTTCAATGCATCCAATCACACCCGACTTGGAAAACTCGGTAGTCTGATTCTTGCAGAAACATTTAGAATGCTGATGCGCTGCTCGACTCCCTCCTTGCTGGATTACAGCAATGATTTTCATGAGCCGACGAATGCTGCAGAGGACCTGCGCAAGCGTTATCCGGTAGCAGGTTCCATGCTGTTTCCGTTGGCAAGGCGGCAAGCTGTACCGCCCACTGTCAGCTTCATTCAACTATTTTCGAAAGGGAGTTAGTGCCGTATGGCAACACAAACGCAGATCCAGATGATTACTGGCCCCAATGGCATCCAGGGGCTGGTGAAGTGGCACGTTCCGCATGAGATCAACAAGATTCCTGACCAGACCATTCGCACCTATTCGCCATCCGTTATCACACCACCGGATCCCATGACTTCGTGCGGTGTGAAACTGGAAGCAGTGCAGCTTCCGAATGGACAATGGGTAGGCAAGTTCACCGAAGTCACCGGTCCATGGGACAACGGTGCCATAGTATTCATGAAGAAACTTGAACTCGACTTCTCGCCGGTCGGACCGAGCCTGGTGCAGAACAACATTCTCGTCGACAACAACTGGACGATGGCTGAGTACCGCGTGCACCTGACGGTGAAGCCCGGCGTCCTGCGCGACGTTCTGATCTGGGAAAGCCGCAATGCACCGATTCACCAGTACGTAACGAGCTACACCTGGTGCTGATCGTGCTGGGAGATTGAGTCGATCGGGATACCTACTGCTTATGCAATGCAGATTGCCTGCAATATTGGCTGCCGCACTCATGTGGATGATCGTTGCGCCGGCCGCGGCTGAGTCAGTGCGCGGGTCCACCTTGCAATTGGAACTCGCTGCCGGCGAGGTCCGCTTGCTGAAGGTGGAACAGTCTGGTGTTGATTTGCAGATAAGGATGAAGGATGGACAGCAGGAAGTCGTCATCAGTCATCCGCTCGGTCATACCGGTCCGGAATTGCTGTTGCTTGGACCCTACACCGCAGCCACCACCGTCGCGCTTTCTGCCGAAGTCATTGATGGCAAGCCACTCGAAACTCTGCAATACAGCAGTACATCGCTGAAAGCGGATGATCCCGCAGTATCTGTTTATCGCGCACTTACCGAAGCTGGCAGACAGTTCCACCTGCGCACTGCCGATTCTCTTGCCACTGCATTGGCACTCTATTCCGGTGCTGATTCGCAGGTATTGCCAACCGAATGGCAACGCTATCCGCAGTACCTCGCCGCACGCGTGGAATTTTTCCGTTTCGATTTGCAGGAAGCCAAGCAGCGGTTGGAAGCAATGCCTGTGTCGGCCTGCACCATGCCCGACTATTGCTACAAAGCTGATTTGTTGCTGCAGGAAATCCGGTTCGCGCAAGACGACCACGGATTGGTGAGTGAAGAATTGGTGCGATTGCGCAGTGACCTGGTGCAAGGCGAACGCCGTGAGCAATACAAGGCGGATCTCGCGTTGCTGTTGGTCAATCTCGGCATCTCCGAAGTGATACTCGGTGACCGGGAAACGTCGCTACCACTGCTGGAAGCTGCGTTGGCGCTGGCGAATGAGCTGCAGAGCAACCTGTTGCGTGGCGAAGCACTGAACGGGTTGGCAACGTGGTACGTGCGGTCGGATCAGCGCAGCTTCACGCAAGTCGCGGATTATCTGCAGCAGGCCGCGGACTTGCTGGCGCTGACTGCGAATGAGCGCGCCTACGTGTATGTGGCAGGCAATCTCGCTATCAGTTACATGCAGGTGGGTGAGTTGCAGTTGGCGCAAAAAGCCCTGCTTGACGTGCTGCCGATTGCGGAGCGCTCACAGGATGCCTCGTTGCGGCGCATCATCTACGGCAATCTGGCGACCGTGTATCGTCAGGCCGGCGACAGGAATCCGGCAGAATATTATTTCCGTCTGAGCATGGAGATGGATGGCATCTCGGGCAGGGATGATCGTCGTCATGTGGCGATGAGCAGCCTGGGCAGTATGCTGCGGGAAAGAGGCGATATTGCCGGCGCCATCGGCATGCACGAGCAAGCCTATGCCTTCTTCAGGGGCAGTCAGCAGGATGACGGACAACAGACCATGATGGCGCTGCAGGAAATGGCGTTGGACCAGTTTGCGCTGGGAAATCATGCCCAGGCC
>JAZKEH010000198.1:4200-5637 GCA_040387155.1 Pseudomonadota bacterium
GTTCGGTCGCATTGCCGAGTTGGGCGAAGCCGGCCAGCGGACGCTGGCGACCACCGCCAACGTGACGAGTCGCGCCAAACTGGCACAGGCACAGGGCAAGGTGGCAGAAGCGCTGCAGATGGCGACTACGAAGTGGCAGGAAGTGGCTGATCAGGATAACCGCCTGCAGGACAAGATCGAGCTGGCCGAACTGTTGATGCAGATTGAATTGCAGCGCGGTGATCTGGTTGCTGCTTCCGGTTATGGCGAGTCACTGGTTGCGCTGTCGAATGATGTTCGTGGCCAGGTTGAACATATACGGCTGGGTGCGGCCTGGCTTGCACGCGTGCATGACGGCTACAAGCAATATGCAGACATTCTGCTGACACGTTACCAGTCGAGCGGTGACGCAGACTTGCTGGAACGGGCGCTGGCGGTATTGGAGAGTTCCCGCGGCCAGAGCTTGTTGTTGCAGCGACAACTCGCGGATACCCACAGGGGCGACGAATCAGCAGAGCGTCGCAATCTGCGCCGGCGACTGACTGAAGTCAGCAACAGGCGAGCCGGCCTGCCGGCGGGTTCTGCCGATTATGAAAAGATCAGCATCGACTATTTCCAGTTGTTGGAGCAGTACCAGTCGAACTTTGCGATGCAGGAGCAGCAGGTCGCCGTGAGTGCTTTCAGCATGGCAACGGCACGCGCCAAGCTCGGGGGCGACAAGGCGCTCATCGAGTTTCTGTGCATGCAGGAGGCTGCCTGCAAGGCAATTGTCGTGAGTGACTCAGCGATGAAGGTGTTCGAAGCCGGTGGCTGGCAGCAGGTATCGGAATTGGCAAACAGGCTGAACGCCACGCTGCGTACGCCGGGTGCCGACAGTGAGGGTGTGCGTCGGCAATTGGGTGCGTTGCTGCTGGGCGATATCTACGCAGACCCGATGCTCAACGGCAAAACCGGATTGCTGGTAGTAGTAGATTACCCTCTCAACAATCTGCCGTTTGCGGCCCTGACGCCCGCAGCCAATGGTGAGCTGGTCAATCGCTTTGCGATAAGTACGATTCCGTCGATTACTGTTTACCAGTCCGCAGCTGCCGAACAACGTCAGCACTCGCTGGATGTCGCCGTGTTTGCCGATCCTGTGTTCAGTGCAGGAGCCATCCAGCGCAATGCCGGCAGTTCGACTACGTTCAACGGCTGGCTGCAGAGTCTCGACCGTCTGCGTTGGTCTGCAGTGGAAGCCAATAATCTGGCAAGCCTTTTCAGTGGTCGCAATGTCCGCATCTATACACGCGAACAGGCCACGCGGGAAAACCTGCTGAAAGCCGAAACCCGCAGCGCCCGCATTCTGCATATTGCTTCCCATGCCTACTACAATGAGAGCATGCAGGATCTGGTAGGCATTGCCTTCTCCGCCGCCGATCCGGCCGATATCGAGATCGATGCCGATGGCCCCGGCACGGT
>JAZKEH010000199.1:0-10680 GCA_040387155.1 Pseudomonadota bacterium
GTACAGGCCGTGGGCGTCAGTCATGACGCCAATTCTTTGTTGTGCAAGCAACGGGTTGCTGCCGACGTTGACGTCGTCGATCTGAACACTGCCCTCATCCGCTTTCAGCAGTCCGTACATGATTCGCAGGCTGGTGGATTTACCGGCACCGTTATGTCCGAGCAAGCCAGTGATGGCCCCATCACGCGCGGTGAAGCTGGCGCCATCGACCGCCTTGACGCTGCCAAAGTGCTTGACGAGGTTAGCGACCTTGATCATCGTCAATGACACTCCCGTTCAGATTGACGAAAAACGGTCGGTTGCCCAGTTCATCGAGACAACTGACATCAAGGTCCTGCACCGAACCGGTATCGACTACATCGGCGATCAGACTCGCTGCGCAACCATAGGCGAAAACGCCATGACCGATGCCGCGCGCTTCCACGCTCACGGAGTTGCTCAAAGTCGCTGCCACCTGATCGGCCCAGCGACGCGGGGTCACCGGATCCTGTGTGGCCGAGAAGAGCAGTACCGGCTTGTCAGATACTACGGGGTCAAAGAAATCCGCGGGCAATTGCCGCGACGGCTACACCTTGCAACCTTCGACCCTCGGCTGCACGAGACCGTCATACATGAATGTACCGGCAGCGGCAGCTACTTCTGCACTGTCGAGCAGTGGAATGTCTTCGCTGCAGATTACTGAAAAGTGCATCAATGCGTTGATGCTGTCGGCCGCATTGCCGAGTGCAGCCAGCGCCGAGAGATCGCCCAGCCAGGCGCGTTCAATCGTCAACGGCACCAACCGCGCGGTTTCCCGGCTGTACAACATGCTGAACAAAGCGCCTTGCAAGCTGCTGGCGGACACCAGCATGGGTTTGCTTTCACCGGTAGAAGGATTGGCGATGTTGATTGATTGCGGTACCGCATAACGGGTCATCAGCTCATCAAAGTGGTTTTGCAAGGCAGGGAATGCGGTCGCGCACGCAGCTTCCTCGCGACACAGCGCCAGTGAGCGTTGCAAAGCGCGCTCACCATCTTTTGCGGCCTCCAGCGGCAGAATACCGGGCGGCGCCACGCCGTCGATCACGACAGTGCGTACGGGTGCCGTAAGACACGCCCCACAGATTGAGCTGGCCATAGCCGAGATATGCACGGATGGCTTCGAGGTCGTCCACGGCGAGATCGGTTGTGTAATAGCGTGGATCCGCATCAAGCGTAGCCAGACAGTTCTGCAGAAATTCGGCTTGAATCTGCAGCAACAACTCTGCGCCGGCGTTCATCAACGCATCGTCTTCCGGCGGTTTGCAATCGAGCGGACTCAGCGGCCCCGTGCCGCGCTGATCAATAAGCAGGATGTCGCGATCCTGGCGAATCCGCTGGAATACGGGCAGCACGGACAAGCCATCAATGGTCGCCGCCTGGCCAGGGCCACCGACGAGAATTACAAAGGGATCAGGCTCTGGCAACGCGCGCACCGCCGGCACCACCATGACTTGCAACGACAGTTGGCGCCCCCCGGATTCCTGCGGATTCTCTGGCACCTTGAAAACAAGACAGCGACTGTCAGCACGTAATGCTGGCATCGTACTGGTGGAAGTACGCGGGCAGGCACTGAACTCATTCAGAAGTTCGCGCGTGCGGAGCTGCAGTGCCCGCCGCTGCAGCGCAAGGTCGCTCTGTTGCGGCTCACAAGCGCCAAGCAGCAATAGCAGGATCAACAATGTCACGCGTGAGAACAGCAGCCTCATTGTGGCTTCGCCAGCGTCAGCTCACGCATCAAGCCCAGCAACGTTGTCATGTCCTGTTCGCTCAATTGCACAGGCACCATGACATTCTGGAAGCCGGCGACCACACGCGCCGCCGGTTGCAACATCGATTCGCGCAGATAGGCCTCGTCAGCCACCAACACCGTGCCATCCTGGAACGTGCGATTGACTCCATAGGTACCCATCCAGCTGGGACCGATACCAACCGTACCATCGAAGGAATGACAGGCGGCGCAGCCGCGCTCAACCGCCAGTGACTTGGCTGCTGCGAGCGGGTCAGCGTCTGTTGCAGTCGTAGCGCCGGCCGCTGCAGGCGCGTTCCTGGCGAGGAATGCGTACAGGGCAGCTGCTGACAGTGCCGCCACAAGCAAGATTCCCAGTAAAAGTCGCATAGTTTTCCAGTCAGGCCGGATGACCCGCTTTCGTTGCCGGTGTTATCATCCGGCGGCTCGCAAGGGGTCACAAAAACAAACACGGCCATCATAACAAGGTTGACGTTCCGGTTCAGGCCGGTACGACTTCAGTAGCAACCAATAACAACATGGCATCTGTCAGGAAGTACTAAGAATGGTAACCGTTGGACAAACACTGTGGCAGCCCAGCAAAGAATGGGTCGACTCATCCAATCTTCATCACTATCGCCTTTGGCTCAAGCAAGAACGCAATCTCGAATTTGCCAGCTATCAGGAGTTCCGTCGCTGGTCGATCGAACATCTTGATGATTTCTGGCAAAGCCTGTGGGACTACTTCCGCATTGAGGCCAGCACGCCGCCCACCGCCGTCTTCGGCAAGCGCACGATGCCAGGCACCGAATGGTTTCCTGGCAGCCGCCTCAATTGGGCGCAGCACATCATGCGCAACGAGAAGCCTGGCAAGACTGCCCTGCTGCATTGCAGCGAAACGTTGCCGCTGACCGAACTCGACTGGGGTGTGCTCGCCAATAACGTACGCAAACTCGCGACGCAATTACGGGCGCTTGGCATCAAACCCGGTGATCGTGTTGCCGCCTACCTGCCCAATGTGCCGGAAGCCGTCACTGCCCTGCTCGCTACCGCGTCGATTGGCGCAATCTGGTCATCATGTTCCCCTGATTTCGGCACACCCAGTGTGCTCGACCGCCTGACGCAGATTTCACCCAAGGTGTTGTTCTGCTGCGATGGCTATCAATACAAAGGCAAGCCGTTCAATCGCAAACAGGAAGTGGAAGCCATCATCAAGGCACTGCCTACCGTTGAGAAAGTGATCTATCTGCCTTATCTCAACAAGCAGGACACTTCCTTGCCGGTACCCGACGCCATGCTGTGGCAGGACGTCATGAGTGGCCCTTCGATTGCTGCTGCTGATTTCAAATTTGAACAAGTGCCCTTCGATCATCCGCTGTGGATATTGTTCTCGTCCGGCACCACTGGTCTGCCAAAAGCCATCGTGCATGGCCATGGCGGCATTCTGCTTGAGCAGCACAAGCTCAGCATTCTGCATTACGACCTCAAGCCTGATGACCGCATGTTCTTCTTCACCACCACGGGCTGGATGATGTGGAACTTCGTTGTCTGTTCGATGCTGGCGGAAGCGCGGCCGATTCTTTACGACGGCAATCCAACCTGGCCCGAAACTGACACGCTGTGGAAGATGACCGATGAAGCCGGTGCTCGTCTCTTTGGTGCAAGCCCTACGCTGCAGCAGATGCAAGAGAACGCCGGCATCGTACCGAAGAACAAATTCAAGTTTGAAAAGCTCGGCGCCATCATGCTGGCCGGTTCACCAGTGAGCGCAGAATGCACCAACTGGTTCTACGAGAACGTCAAAGCCGACATTCTCGTCGGCCCGGGCAGCGGTGGCACCGATATCTGTTCCGGCTTCTGTGGTCCGATGCCTGGCATGTCCGTAAAAGCCGGCATTATCCAGATGCCACATCTTGGCGTTGATCTGCGTGCGTTCGATGACAAGGGTAATACGCTGGTTAACGAAGTGGGCGAATTCGTTGTCACGCAGCCGATGCCATCGATGCCGCTGTATTTCTGGAATGACCCGGACAACGTGCGCTAGACCGAGACCTATTTCTCCGACTATCCCGGCGTCTGGCGCCAGGGCGACTACTTCATGATCGACGAAGAAGACGGCTGCTTTGTGCTTGGTCGTTCGGATGCGACCTTGAATCGTTATGGTGTGCGTATTGGTACTGCGGAAATCTATCGCAGCGTCAATGGCCTTGATGAAGTAGTTGATTCGATTATCGTCAACCTGGAACTGTCAGGCGGCCGCTTCTTCATGCCGCTGTTTGTCAAACTCCAGCCCGGCATAACGCTGAACGACGACATCAAGCAGAAGATCAACGCCAAGTTGCGCAAGGACTACAGCCCACGTCATGTGCCGGATGAGATCTATCAAGTCGAGGAAGTGCCCTACACGCTGACCGGCAAGAAGATGGAAGTTCCCGTACGCAAGATCCTGCTTGGCTTCGCGCTGGAGAAGTCCGCCAACCGCGATGCAATGAGCAATCCACAGTCACTGGATTACTTCATCAAGTTCAAGGACTCCAACGCTTATCAGTTGTAACCTTTCCGTCGATCCTTCGTAGCCCGCACAGCGGGCTACGAAGGATCACTTCCACACCCTCAACCCAGCGCCTTCACCAGCACCGGCAAACTACGATCCAATCGGTAGTCGATGCTGCTATGGTCATCCTTGAACTCTTCATAAACGTGCTTGATGCCGCGCTGTTCCAATTGGCGATGCAGCCGACGGGCGCCGTAGAGCAGGTTGTATTGGTCGAAGGTGCCGCAGTCGATGAATAGCGCTTTCAACTGCTTGAGGCCCGCGCCATGTTCTTCCGCCAATCGCAGCGGATCCCAGCGCAGAAAGTTATGCCAGCGCTCAGGAATGACTTCGCAGGTGTGATGATCAACCGGCAGCCGGATGCCATACGGCAGCGACGGATCCGGATCGAAGCTGGCGCACATCGCCAGTATCAGCAGCGTATGCAGATCCCCACTCTTCTGTTTGTTCTTGCCAAAGAAGTTGTCGAGCCAGGCGCGGAGCAGGAAACCGTCATAGCTGAAGCGGGTGGCTCGCAGGACACCGGGAAACTCGCCCAGAAATACCTGCTCAAAACCCATGTCGCCTGAGTGACAGGCAGCTGCCGCCCAGAAATCCGGGTACAGCAGCGCATGCACGATGGCGCCATAGCCACCCGAACTTTTGCCGAACACGCCGCGCTTGCCAGTACCGCCACAATCAAATTGCTTTTCCACCAGGGGCACGACTTCGTGCCGCAACACATCGGACCATGGCCCCATCACAGCACTGTTGATGTATTGGTTGCCGCCCAGCCTGGTGAAGCAATCCGGCATCGCGACCACGACTGGTGGCAGCGTTCCGGCCGCAATCAGCCGGTCCAGTCGCTCGGGCAGGTTTTCGCCGAAACTTTTCCAGTTGGCCTGCACCGGGCCGCCGGACAGAAAGCCCACCAGATCCACCAACAGCGGCAATCCTTTCCCGTCATGACCATGCGGAACATAGACATCGACACGCCGGCGAGCAGCATCGCCAAGGAAATTGCCGACAAGCAGTTGGCTGTCCAGCCAGAGAGTTTGCACGCTGCCGTGCTGATGATTTGATCCAGATCGCATGGGTTGCTCGAATTACAGAAACAGGCTGGAGTATTATCCGGCTATAACGACTCCAATAACTACAACAAGCACTACAGGGGAATCCATGCAGCTCTATCCACCCTCCCACTACGATGACAAGGTCAACGGCTACACGCTGATCAAAACGCTTCCGCTCAGCAGCGCGATGGGGGCCGAAATCCAGGGCGTCGACATTCCCAACATGAATGATGCGCAGCTGGCGCAAGTGAAGTCGGCACTGTATCGCTACAAGATGGTCTACTTCCGTGACCAGAAGATGACGATCGAAGACCAGGAGAAGCTGACACTGCGGTTTGGCACCTTTGGCACCGACGCCTACACCAAGGGGATGCCCGGCCATCCCAACGTGCAACACCTGTTGAAAGAAGCCAGCACTGTAGTGGACCGCGTATTCGGCGAAGGCTGGCACACCGACTCGCCCTTTCTGGCGATGCCGCCAGCTGTCAGCATGCTGTACGGCAAGACCATTCCACCGTGGGGGGGCGATACCTGGTGGTGCAATACCGAAGTGGCCTACGACTTTCTCAGCGACGGCATGAAGAAACTGATCGCGGGCTTGCGTGTGCACATGTCAGCCCGTGAAGCGATACGGCTGACTGTGCGCAAGGATGACAGCGGCAAGGAAAGCGTTGGCGACATGCAGATGGTGATGAAGGAACAGGAAGAGATGATCAAGGGCAACTTCCATCCGCTGGTGCGCACCCATCCGGAAACCGGCAAGAAGGCGCTCTATGTCGACACCATCTACTCGCAAGGCATCCAGGGCCTGAAAGACGAAGAAGCGCGGCCCTTGCTCGACTACCTGGCGAAGCATGTCGCCCGTGAGGAATTTGCCTGCCGGCTGCGCTGGTCACCGGGTACTTTCGTAATGTGGGACAACCGGATCTGTGTTCACAAGGCGTTCAACGATTACGACGGTTACAAGCGCGAAATGTTCCGTACCATCGTCAACGGCGAAGTACCCGTCTGACCTGCCCGGCGTTGTAATGTGAAGCCAAAGTGAACTCTTGGTCAGGCGGGAAATTTTTTCCTTTTTGCACCTGTCTGTGTCGTTGTGCCCACAGCATGCTCTGTTATGATGCCGGCGCGTCCCGCAATCCAGTTGGGAAAACAACGCTTTGACCACCTCAGCCAGTCCGACAGCCCGCCACACCAAACCCGACATGCTGCATGATCCGGTCGGGACCACGCTCTACCGCACGGCTGTCCCGACAACGATTGGCGCGGTTGCTGTCATCGCCTACTACCTGGCCAATACCTTCTTCGTCGGGCTGCTCGGCACTGACGAGCTGGCCGCCATCGGCTTCACCTTCCCTGCCACCATCCTGTTCACCTACTTCGGCGTTGGGCTTGGCATCGGCACCTCAGCGCTGGTCGGCAGAGCCATCGGCAGCAAGAATCCGGAACAGGCAGCCGAGATAACGTTCGCCAGCATGGCGATGGGATTTCTGCTTGGTCTGCTGTTCATGATCCCGGCCTTCCTGACGATAGACTGGATATTCCCGATACTGGGTGCCCGCCCGGAACGCATGACGCTGATCCGCGAGTACATGAACATCTGGTATCTCGGCATGCCGCTGCAACTGATGCAGTTCGCCGGCACCGCCGTTATTCGTGCCACCGGCAATGCCAAGCTGCACGGCAAGCTGATGATCGTCAGCGCCATCATCAACGCCATTCTCGATCCCATCCTGATCTTTGGCATTGGCCCATGGGAAGGCATGGGCATTGGCGGCGCTGCGCTTGCCACCGTGCTCGCCTGGTTGTTCACCATTGTCGTGATCTGCTATCAGCTGTGCGTGAAAGAGCATCTGCTGAAACTCAAACTGCCTGAGTTCAGTCATCTGATGGATTCGTGGCGACGGCTGTTGGTCATCACCGGACCTGCCGCTCTTGCCAACATGATCACTCCAGTGGCTACCGGTGTACTGACTGCAACATTGGCGGTCTATGGACCAGAAGCAGTCGCCGCCTACGGTGTTGCCAGTCGGCTGGAAAGTTTCATCATGATTGTTGTGCTTGGCATGTCGATGAGCGTGCCGCCGTTCATCAGCCAGAACTTCGGCGCAGGCCAATATCTGCGGGTGCGGCAAGGGCTGCGGTTGGCATTGCGTTTTGTGCTGTACTTTCAGCTGGCGCTGTATGTCGTCATCGCCTTGCTGGCGCCGTGGATCGCCGCCATCTTTACGCAGGATCAAACTGTGCGTGACACCATCACGATGGTGTTGCGCATCATGCCTGCTTCCTATGCTTTCCAGGGCATGGTCATACTCAGTGCCTCGTCGTTCAACGCGCTGCACGCGCCGCGCAACGGCCTCATCACCAGCCTGCTGCGTTTCTTTGTGTTCTACGTGCCACTGGCGCTCATCGGCAATGAACTTGGCGGGATGACAGGCTTGTTTATTGGCGCGGCTTTGGGCAACTTCCTCGCCGGCGTTGTCATCACCCGCTGGATCAGCGTCTATACCAAGCGTCTTCTGGTCAGCCAGGCACAGCCGGCCTGAACTTCTTATTGCCGCAGGATAGGGTAGATGTTCAATCCATCATTGGTTAGTCGTAGTACGCTGCTTCTCGCGCTATTCACATCCACCGCCTTCGCTGAAGACCTGACGTTCGACCAGGCACAGGCCGATGCCGGCAAGGCGCTCTACAAGGAAACCTGCCAGATCTGTCACGGCTCCAGTCTCGCCAACGGCCAGTTCGGCACGCCGTTGCGCGGCAAGTTCTTTCAGGACAAGTGGAAAGGCAAAAGCGTAGGAGAACTGGCGACCTTCGTCTTTGAGAAGATGCCGCCAGACAAGGTGATGTCGTTGAGTCCTGAACAGACCACCGCTGCGGTCGCCTACATCCTGTCGCGCAATGAGCTTGCAGTGTCTGCAACAACGTTGAACACGGACAGGACTGCGCTCAATAGCGTGATGCTGCCCTGGTAGCAGCGGCAATGATTACCGCAACTATTGCGGCAACACTCTTCCACTGTTCAACAATCCCTGCGGGTCCAGCGCCTGCTTCAGCGTTTGCATCAGCGCCAGTTCAGCAGGCGAACGCGAATAGTTGAGGAAGTTCAGCTTCTGCACACCGATGCCATGCTCCGCTGACACCGAGCCCTCGAAACGGCCCACCGTACGGTAGACGATGCCATACATCGTCTTGATGTCTTCACGTTTGCCGGTATAGCAAATGAAATGCAGGTTACTGTCAGCGATATGGCCAAACACCAATATTTTGGCCGCTGGCACACTGGCTTTCAGCTCAGCTTCGATAGCCTCCAGGAACGCCTGCATTGATGAAATCGGCACGCTGACATCGAAGTTGGCCGTGTCGCGAATGAACTGGCCAATTTCCGCCACGCCATCGCGGATCTTCCAGAAACCTTCACGCTCGCGTTGCGAATTGGCGATGGCAGCATCGGTAACAATACCGTGTTCCAAGGCAGCACCGAGACTGTCTTCAAACAGTTGCTGATCACGATCCTGATCACCGCCTTCCAGTTCGATCAGCACGTAGAGCGGGTGGCGTTCGTTGAACGGTGAGTTGATGCCTTTCACATTGTCGGTAATAAAGTGGTAGTAACTGTGCCACATCACTTCGAAGGCGCTGAGAGTACCGGCGAAATCGCGCGTGACCTTCTGCAGCAATGTGATGACTTGTGGAAACTCGCTGACTGCCAGCAAGGCACTGCAGCGACTGCGTGCCTTTGGAAACAGCCGCAGCACCGCACGGGTAACGATGCCGAGCGTACCTTCGCTGCCGATAAAGAGTTGTTTCAAATCGTAGGCGGCATTGTTCTTCAGCATCTTGTTCATCGACGAGATAACAGTGCCATCGGCGAGCACCGCTTCCAGACCGAGCACCAGATTGCGCGTCATGCCGAAACGCAGCACCTGGTTGCCGCCGGCATTGGTTGAAATGTTACCGCCGATATTGCAGGTGCCGCGCGCACCCAGATCCAGCGGAAACACAAAGCCCTGGGCAGCAGCCGCTTCCTGGATAACCTGCAACGGTGTGCCGGCCTTCACCGTCATCGTCATCGAAGCCGTGTCGATTTCCTCAATGCCATGCAGACGTTCGAGTGACATGGCGAGTTCGCCGGCGCGCGGGTTACCGCCGCCGCAGAGGCCGCTCAGACCACCCTGCACTACCACTTTCTGTCCATGCTCTGAACACAGCCGCATGATGGCGCTGACTTCTGCAGTGGAGCCTGGGCGTGCTACGGCGATCGGAATGCCCGCGGGTTCGGAGGACCAATCGTGGTGATAACGTGCGCTGATATCGGGCCCTGTCAGCAACGGTGAACCGAGTTCAAGCGTCAGCTTTGCGAGTAAATCTGTCACAGCGTTCCCCTTTGATCTTGTTGTATTGTCTTTCAATAAGGCACTCAATCGCCTTTGAGTCTGCCGGCAATGGTTTGCTGTTCGGTCAAGGCAAACACCACGTCAGCCTGCGCCGGCAATACTTCCAGGCCATGTCGTGTCAGGCGTTCATAGTGCTGAATGAAGCGTTGCAACTGAGCCTTGTCCATTACCTTGCTGGCAGCACCTGCGGCCACTTTCGCCGCGAGCTTGTCTTCCTGGTTCTGGCGCCACTCATAAACTTTTTCAAAGCCGGGCGCTTTCAGCATTACCAGAAAATCAACCAGGCCATAGAGTGCCGCATACTCCTCATTGATTTGCCGGTTGACGTATTGGCGCCAACGGCCATCAACATCTTCGTGCGTTTCCAGTGTATTGACCGGAGCAGACAGATTGGTTTCAGGCTCGCACGGAATACACAAACACCAGCCTTCCAGAATAACGACATCAAGCGGTGCCAGCACAGTCGGCCACTCGCTGACTGGCGCACGATCATCAATCGCCTTGTTGAAGCGCGGTATCGCTACCGTGCCTTCACTTTTCAGCGCGTTGATGGTGCTCACGGCCAGCTCCACATCATGGGTGCCGGGCACACCGCGGGTGGCGAGCAATGGATGTACATCCTGCGCCAATCGCTGACGATGAGCATGTGTGTGATAGAAGTCATCAATGGACAGATTGATCGCACGCAAGCCCATCAGTTCACGCAACAGCAGCACCAGCAACGCCGCCAGCGTCGACTTGCCGCTGCCCTGGCTGCCACTGATACCAACGACCAGTGTTTGCGTGCTGGTTGAAGCCCGCCGCAGTACGGATTCAGCCAACGGCAGGAACCATTGTTCAACAGTTTGCAGGTAGCCAGAAGGCAGTTTTTCCCGCTCGATAAAGCTTTCGACGGCGCTGCGCAGCGAAGAATTCATGCTTGTTGGTGTC
>JAZKEH010000199.1:10690-12552 GCA_040387155.1 Pseudomonadota bacterium
TTATCACCATTAGTGCTTGCCACTGCACTGTTGTCTTTGTCCGTTACTGCTCCGTCGCTGGCCCAGCAAAACGTCGAATTCCGCGGCAACATTCCGGTGGCACCCACGGGCATTGCCAACCAGAAACTTGGCCCCGGCCCGTGGACCTATGCCACTGCCGAAGGCATGAACATCAAGGTAGAAGTTGCCGCGCGTGGCATCGAGTATCCGATGGCGCTGACCTTCCTGCCTGATGGCGACATGCTGGTGGTGTCGCGTCCAGGCAAAATACATCGCGTGCGCGATGGCAAGCTGACCGAAGTAGCCGGTGGTCCACCGTCCGTGTATTTCGGTATCTCCGGCGAACCCTCGGTAGCGCATGGCTACATCGACATCGCGCTGCATCCTGACTTCGCCACCAACAGTCTGATCTACCTCGCCTACTCCAAACCGGCTGGCGACAACAATCAGCGCAGTCTTGCCATTGGCCGGGGCCGCTGGAATGGCACAGCGCTGGAGGATTTCAAGGATGTTTGGGGCGGTAACGACCCGACCGTCAGTGGTGCGGCCCGCATTGCCTTCGGTCTCGACAAGACGCTGTACATCGCCACTGCCGGCCGCGACCCGCAGGACCTGAACACTGCTGGCGGCAAGACGCTGCATATCAACGATGACGGCTCCATTCCTGCCAATAACCCGTTTGCAAAAACGCCGAATGCGCGCCCGGATGTTTATTCGTACGGTCATCGCAGCACGCTGGGTCTCACGGTGCATCCGGTAACGGGCGCGCTGTGGCAGAACGAAAACGGGCCCAATGGCGGCGACGAAATCAACATGATTGAGCCAGGCAAGAACTACGGCTGGCCGCTCGTCAGTCTTGGTCGTGATTACAGTGGTCCGTGGCAGTCCAATGGACCGAACCATACCGGTTACCAGGGACCAATCGTGTACTGGATGCCCGCCATCGCCGTGTCCGGCATGACCTTCTACACCAGTGACGTGATGCCGAAATGGAAAGGCAGCTTGTTTGTTGGCTCGCTACGCACCGGCGAAATCCCCGGCACCGGTCATCTCGAACGCATTGTGTTGAATGAGAAGTACGAAGAGTTCCGTCGCGAAACGCTGTTGGTCGATCTGCATCAGCGCATGCGCGACGTCAAACAGGGACCCGACGGATTCGTCTACGTCGCTACCGAAGAAAAAGACGGCGTCGTATTGCGCATCAGCCCGCTGGAATAGTTAACAACGTCTTGCCTATTCGCGTCCTGTCACCGGATTCTTGTAATGGAACGGTGGCAGGAACGGACGCGGATACATTTCAAATGCGGTGGTCGGCGGCGCGTCCGGCGGATTGGTGGCGCTAATACCCGGTGCCGGTCGCCACACCAGCTCCTTCCAGCCCACATCGTACTCGGCGAAATACGTGTTCATCTGCTGATCCTTGTGCAGCATCCACACGCCGTCGCGTTTCTGGAACAGGTTCTCGTAAGTACCGCCCATGAAGCGCCCCGTGCCGCCATAGTTACCCATCAGACTGAACGCGCGTGAACGCATCAACGCACTCTGGCCATCAGCCGCAATGTGAATAACCGGCTGATATTGCATGTGGTTGTGCAAGGTGCCACGCAATTCGTCCTGCACGCCATACAGATCCAGATTGCGACGCACACTCTCCCTGCCCTGATAGACACCACGCAACGCAATCTCGATGGTGCCATCCGGCGTGAAGATGCCAGTCAGTTCATCCCACTTGTTGTGCGCCAGGTAGTAGCCATAGATCGTATGCAGACGCTCGACGGCGTCGGCGTCCTGCAAAAGGGCGATGCGCTTGTCGAGTGCTTCCATTGCTGTGCGCATCGACGTTGCGTCAGTTAACGCAGTGG